>JAHDCE010000053.1 GCA_020630045.1 Saprospiraceae bacterium
ATATTGAGTTTCTATTGACCAAGCAAGATGTAGTCGGATTATTGCATTGGCGAACCGCATTTTATCTACATATTACAAGCAGTTTTTTCGTATTGCTGTCCGGGGCCACCCAGTTCTCAAAAACCATAATGAAAAAATATCCGGCCGTTCATCGAATGATAGGCAAGGTATATGTCTTTTTAATTTTGGTCGTTTCGGCACCGACCGGTTTAATCATGGCTTATCATGCCAATGGAGGAACACCCGGTCAAATCGCTTTCATCTTACAAGCGATATTGTGGTGGACATTCACTTACCTAGCCTTTGATCGAATCCGAAAACAGAACGTCCGGTCACACGCTGTTTGGATGTTTAGAAGCTATGCGATGACACTTTCCGCCGTTACCCTCCGCTTGGTGTCTTACATGATTGGATGGCTCAATGTGCCCATTGACTATGAAGAAATGTATGTGATTTCGGCTTGGAGTAGTTGGGGGATAAATCTCATTTTGGTTGAAATGTTGATGTTTTTCGGATTGGTTGATGTTTTTTTTAAAAATAAATAGTCAGAATTCAGGCGTTTTTTTTCATATATGCACGAAATTTAAGGCATTGTGGATTCATAAATAATTGTTTGGGTTAAAAGAGATTTGAAATGGTCTTTTTTCAATGTCACAAAAAATGAAGTCGCCAATTTGAATCGAAAATATTGGTAAAATATTTGAATGTCTTCAATTACTATTATCAAGTGTTAATGTAAATGAAGACGATGAGAAAAGTATTATACACAATTCTGATGTTGTTATTTGGTTGGGGGGTCAGTGCCCAAAATGCATTTTATAAAAGCAACTTTTTATACGCACATACATTTGAAGAAGGGTTGAATGATGGATTATATCGTAATGCCTCTACGATGAATTGTATGACTTTTGTTGGAATGACGACGCCAAGTGTTGGTGGTCCTGATCCGAAAGTTCCTGTAGTGGATGTCGAAAGCACCGGTTCTATTAATATTGACGATAGTTTTGATGGAGGGGTGAACGCTCGATGTTTCCCGCAAATAGGTGAGTCGGAAGTTACTCCGGATATTTACAATGGGGGTAATACGATTATTGACAACTTGTCTTTTTCGTTTATGTTTTCCGCGAATGCAGAGCCGGATATCCAAGGGTTATATTTTGAAGCGGGTCAAGTAAATATGAGTGGCCTTTTTCAAATGGGGTCAGTTGCAGAATATAGGGTAGTGGCTCATTTAGGTAACTTGTATGGTCCTGAATTATTCAAATCCGAAGTTCTTTCTTCTACTGATAAATGGAATAAGTTTTATGTTCCTTTTGATGGCGTCAATACTCGGATTTGGGCAGGAGAAACCGTCACTTTTGAAATTCGTTTTTGGAATAACGGAGAAGGGCATCCATTTTTTAGGGTGGATGATATCGCATTGATAGGGAATACATTTTGTGATCGTGGAAATGGAAGAATAGGTAATTTGATTTGGGGAGACTCCAATACCAATGGGGTAGTGGATGGCACTGAACAAGGTGTAGAAGGAGTGGAAGTGAGACTGTATATGGATGATGGTGACGGAACCTTAAATACCGATCCTTCTGATGGCGACGGCTTATTTAGTGTAAAAACAACGGATGCTTCAGGTCATTATCTTTTTGAAAATGTACCGGAAGGAGACTTCTTTGTAGTGGTTGCCCCTGAAAATTTTGATGGAGATAGTGCGCTTGAAGGATTTTTTCCTACTACCGGCCCATCAGTATCAGGAAATTCGGATGAAGATAATAAAGATCATGGAGTGAACACCACATCTTTCAAAATTCAAGGAGTAAGTTCAAGTATAGTTACATTGACTGAAAATGGTGAGCCGACCTCTGATGGAGATGATGATTTAGGAAATTTGACACTCGATTTCGGATTTTATGATCCGCCTACGGTTTCACTAGGTGATTTAATTTGGTTGGAAGTAGTGGAAGATGGAATCTATAATACCGGAGATGGAGAAAGTGGATTGTCGCGAGTAGAACTTGAACTGTATGAAGATACAGATAATAGTGGGGATTTATCAACTGGTGATGAATTGATAGATGTTCAGATTACGGACGAAAACGGAAAATACTTGTTTGCCGGATTATTGCCAGAAGACTATATTTTACAAGTACCGATGCGAAACTTTGATTTGAGTGTCGGTCCCTTGGCTTCATTGTCCCCCAGTGAAGGCGCAACCGTACTAGACCCGGATAACAATAGCAATAATACAAGCGATGGTGAACAACAAGGTCTTGATGTCATCACAATGCCGATTACCTTAACTGTAGGAGGTGAACCGACGAATGATGGCGATGCGGACAATAATACCAATTTGTCATTGGATATCGGATTTTTTGCTTGTTTAATCAGCCCTAGGATTTTAGGTCAAAAAAGCTTGGGCGGAGATAATATCGATTATCCGAAATCAGTCATTCAATCTCCTGATGGAAATATTGTTGTTTCCGGAACTAGTTATTCAGGCATTAGTGGTGATAAGACGGAAGTGAATCAGAACTCCGATTTTTGGGTCGTTAAATTAGATCGAACCAATCAAAATATATTATGGCAAAATACAATAGGAGGTACAGGCTCGGAAGTAGGTGGTAGCTCCGGAGCGGGCGGTCACATCATCAATACTTCTGATGGTGGTTTTTTATTGGCTGGGACCTCCAATTCCGGAATCGGTGGGGATAAGACCGAAGCTGGTAGAGGTTCTTGGGATTTTTGGGTAATCAAACTTAATGCCTCAGGAGTCGTACAATGGGATAAAACCATAGGCGGAAGCTCTGGAGATTTTCTAATTAACGCCCAACAAACTTCTGATGGAGGATATATTCTTGGAGGGTTCTCTTCTAGTGGGATTTCCGGAGATAAAACTGAAGCGAGAGTAGGTTTCCTGGGATCGGACTATTGGGTGGTCAAGCTTAGTTCTACCGGAAGTATCCAATGGCAAAAGACTATAGGTGGTACAGATGACGATCAATTTGGAGAAATTATCCAAACTTCAGACGGAGGATACCTCGTTGCAGGGCATTCTAAATCACCAATGGGAGGAAATAAAACAGAAGGTACTTACGGCAATCAAGATTATTGGGTGGTTAAACTCAATAGCTCCGGTGCGATTCAATGGGATAAAACCTATGGAGGTACAAGTACGGATTATTTGAGGACGATTGAGGAATATCCGAACGGTGACTTTTTATTGGCGGGGAATAGTAATTCTGCCATTGGCGGAAATAAAACGGTGTCAAGTATGTCATTTGATTTTTGGATTTTGAGAATCAATAACACCGGAGGAATCGTTTGGCAAAAATCTTATGGTTATACATCTGTAGAAAACCCTTTTGATATCCAATTGACGAAGGCGGGTAAAATGGTTGTTGCAGGTAGCTCTGGTTCTGGTGTCGGAGGAGATAAAACAGAACCTAGCCAAGGACAAGGAGATTACTGGATTATCCAAATTGATGATGATGGAAATGTTGAATGGGATAAAACAATCGGGGGTACTGCCCAAGATGACGCTTGGAGCATTACGGAAACGAATGACAACAATTTTATTGTAGCCGGATTGACATGGTCGGGTATCGGAGGAAACAAAACAGAAGCCAATCAAGGGAACAGGGATTATTGGGTAGTAGAGTTCGCTCCTCCTGTTGATAATAACTGTATAGATGCCGGAGGGCTTTCCCTAGGGAACCTAATTTGGGAGGATGTGGACAATAATGGCATCAAAGCAGCTACCGGTGAAGATGGAATCGGTGGAGTAACCGTTGACCTTTTCGCAGATAACGGTGATGGAATATACAACTCGAATGATGATGTAAGACTTCAAACGGCTGTTACTCAAAATGGGGAATATTTATTTGAAAACCTCGCACCGGCGGATTACTTTGTTTGTGTTTCACCCGATAATTTTCAAGGGGGAGTCGGAGCGCTTCAAGGCATGACGAACAGCACAGGAGCCGTTACGGGTAATTCAAATCTCAATAACCGGGATCATGGAACGGATACCCAACAAGCTGGACAATTCGGTATTGTGAGTTCTGTAGTCACACTTACTGAAATGGGAGAACCGATTACTGATGGAGATGCGGACAACAATACTAATCTGACGATAGATTTCGGATTCTTTACACCTCCTCCGGTTATGGCTATCGGTAATTTGGTTTTTGAGGATAAAAACAATAATAGCTTCAAAGATGCTGGGGAACCAGGGATTCAAAATGTAACAGTTGAATTGTATGAAGATGCGGATGGAGATGAAATGTTGGATACCGCTGTGGATACATACATTACCGATGACTTGACGGATGCCTTAGGGGTTTATGGGTTTACCAATCTTCCTCCGGGCAAATATTTTGTCAATATCCCGGCGTCTAATTGGTCCGGAGCCTTATTGGGATTGAAAAATTCGACGGCCTTTGGAGGACTCGATTTTGATTTTGACGATGATGACTCAGGGGTGGAGGAAATGCACTATGATGAAGAAAACCAAGGAGTCGCCTCTTCTGTATTGACATTGGAATATGATTCTGAACCCGATGTAGCCATAGATGGAGATGGGAAAAATGGTAACCAGACGGTAGACTTCGGATTCTATAAAGAGGTCAAAATCGGAAATTATGTTTGGGAAGATGCCAACAATGATGGAGAATTAGATGCAGGCACAGAAACTCCTATTGAAGGGGTAAGATTGGACTTGTTCGTTGATTCCGATAATGATGGTCTTTTTGATAAAGACAAGGATGCTTTTTATTGGAGCACCTTCACGGATGGTTCGGGGAATTATGAATTCGATCGCCTTGGGGAAGACAATTATTTCGTTAGGGTTTCTCCTAGGAATTTTGAAAAAGACGCACCATTGGAAGAAATGATGACCAGCATTATCAGTGTGAATGGAGACAGTGATTTGAATGAACAAAATCATGGGAAAGATTATACGAAATATCCGATAGAAGGGGTTCGCTCTACTATTGTTACCATACTGCACAATACCGAACCGGCTGCCGGGGCGGATGGCGATGATGCTACAGGGAATCAAACTGTTGACTTTGGATTCACCACTTCCAAGATATGCGGAAAAGCTTGGCATGATGTCAATGAAGATGGAATCTTCAATACCGGCGATTTGCTCTTGGAAGGAGTGGTGGTTTACCTGCTTGATGCAACTACTGAAGAGGTTCTGGATATGCGGGTTACTGGTACGGATGGAACTTATACTTTCCCTGTACCTACCGGGTCGTATATTATTTACTTTGATGAATCCGGAAATACACTTGGCACGACCTTCGCCACAGCTACGGCCATCAATAAGTCAGGTGCTACATTGACGGACTTAAACGACAGTGATGTGGATTCCTATACTAGGAAGACCATCCCATTGTCCTTTGACACAGGAGACTCGGACTGTGATATCGATGCCGGTTTTTCTGTTAGGGAATTCCCTGTCGAAATGCTTTCATTCATCGTTTTCGAGCAAAAGTGTGATGCCATCCTTCAATGGGTGACGGCGACCGAAGAAAATAACAGCCACTTTATGGTGGAGAAAAGCTTGGATGGAAGAAACTTCGAAACCATCGGAAAAGTGGAAGGACATGGTACCACGGCTCAACGTCAAAGTTATTCATTTACGGATACGTCATTGGATGCTGAGCGGATATACTATCGCCTCAAACAGGTTGATTTTGACGGAACCTATGCCTATACCGATATCGTAGTTTTAAAATTGGACCGTCGATCGGCATGCCTCAATAAATTAGGTGCGGCGCTTGTCATGCCCAATCCTAACCTAGGGAGATTCTCCTTTCTCATCGAACTGGAAGAAGAGATAGGCAATACCACATTCATCTTAACTGACGGACTGGGGAGAAGGGTGCTTGTAGACCAAGCCGAGTTGGCCGTTGGTAAAAATATCATCGAGTTCGATATCAGCAACTATACACCGGGAACCTACACGCTTACCGCTAATACGGGTAATGGTGATTACAAAACCATTCGAGTCGTATTTGCTAGGGATTAATCCTGAATAAGTATTGTTGATTAAAATATTGGGGCCGTCTCGTTAATTGAGATGGCTCCTTTTTATTGGGATAAAGGATAATTTTGCAGTTATGTAAATCATTTTAAGTAAGCTCCATATTGAAGAATCCATATCCAAGCCCAGTTGTGTTTTTTGAAGTAATAGCCAAAGGTCTTTTGCTACAGAAACAGGTTGATTTAGAAGTATTGGATTGTCATGTCCAAATGGTGATCGCTTGAAATAACTTACCTCGGCACCATTCCCTTATAAACCAAAGGCCATCGAAAGAGAGGTTCTCAATCGATGGCAATGGCTGGTTTTATAAGACGTTAATCATTCTGCCTGTTCATGTCATATCTTCTGATTTCCGTAAAACCATATCTTATTTACCACAAAAATTGACCCGGTTTTAGAAATTATGACAATGAAAGGCTTGTATTTAGTAATGGTATTAGTTTTTACTGGCAACAGGTACTTTTTGTTGCTCCGCCGGAGTGGTTTTCTTAAAAACCAACTCTTCTTTTTCCTCTCCCGAGGACATCCATAACCGATAAACACCATCCGGAAAATCCAATAAATCAAAATTGATATCATTCAATCCGTTAATCGTCGGATGTGTATCTTCAATCAGTATGTCTCCTGATTTATCAGCGATGGTGTACTTGATTTCTCCTTCAACAATGGCATCGATGCTGACACGAATATGGGAATGGCTGTCATCCATTTTCATAGCGACAATCATAAAGTTGTTCGGCGTTTCCTTATCGACGATAACCGTTTGCGAGTAACTGGATTCACCGTCGAAATCGGTTTGTTTGATTCTGTAAAGCGTCCGGCCTTGGCGTGCATTGAAATCCATGAACCGGTATTCTTGTTCCTCATGGCTGTCGCCGGTGCTGGGAACTTCGCCGATTTCTTCATACTCAACACCATCAGTTGATTTTTCAATCAAAAATTTAGCATTTCCCTCTTCTTCTGCGGTAATCCAAATCAGCATATTGCCAATGTCAAAATCTTCTCCGATGCTGAACGTCTTGAAAGTACATTCGGCATTAGACAAGGAAGAAATGAAAAAAATAAAGGATAAAATGGTAGCGAATCTTTTCATATCGGTGGCGTTTATGTTTTGTAATCAGCCGCTATCCGATACTTATTTTCCTTCCTCGGGGAATAGAAATAGGTGGAACAAAAAGTACGATAGAAGCCGTACTTCAAAAAGTCAATAACTTTCCGTTTTATTTCATTCGCCGAAATAAAGAAAGTGTGACGATGACCGATGCCACGATGTTTGGTGGAAAAGAATGTTAGAAGTCGCCGGCTTTTGCCTGCGAACCAAAGGGATAATATTTAATTAAGAGATGTTTTTATATAAGGATTCCGCGTAATTTATTCGCTATTGTTTTTAATGAAAAAATTAGAAAATCACTTGTTTTGTAACAGATTTGCATCAAGCATTCGCTGCTCGATCCACTTCCTTTTAGGGGAAATCGCCCCATCTTTTAAATAACTTTCTATTAATAAACTGGCGATGGGTGCAGCATATGTTCCTCCAAAACCCGCATTTTCTATAAAAACCGCCATTGCGATTTGCGGATTTTCTTTTGGAGCAAAACAAAAAAACACCGAATGGTCTTTACCGTGAACGTTTTCCGAAGTACCGGTTTTGCCGCAAATCGAAATACTATCCACACGTGCCATTGTCGCCGTCCCTGCTTGTACTGCTAATTCCATGCCATCTATGACCGGGGCATAATGTTCACGGGATGCTCGCGTACTAAAAACCTCTTTTTTTTCTATCGGAAAATAGCCTTCCATAGTGTTGAATCCTTTGACCAAATGCGGTCTTTTGAACCAACCCCGATTGGCTATGGCCGACACGACATTCGCCATTTGGAGCGTCGTCATTTCAGTTTCCCCTTGGCCGATGGCCAGGGAAATGATGGTCGGAGCCCGCCATCCGCCATTCGGGTAAATTCTATTGTAAGTTTTTGAGTCAGGTAGATTTCCCGATTTTTCTCCGGGTATGTCTATCCCGAGTTTACTACCCACGCCGAAGGTTTTGAGATAACTCGCCAAGGTATCCAAACCTTTGCTCGCCTGCTTGAATCCGTATTGTTCCACAACGTCCCGGAACATTTGACAATAATAGGCATTACAAGAATGCTGCATCGCCATGGTTACGTTCGAAGGATAGGGGTGACTATGACATCCTAAGGGTTTCTTTCCCCCGTAATTATACCCGCCACCACAACTAAACCCCCTGTTGGAATTCCAAATGCCGGATTCCATTCCAACTAGGGACATCATCGATTTGTATATGGATCCCGGAGGGTACTGAGCGGATAAGGCACGATTGAAAAAGGGTTTCATCGTATCAGTGACGAGTGCGTTGAAGACAGCACCTCGATTACGATGCATAGACAATAAATTCGGGTCATAACTCGGTGTGCTGACCAAAGCCAATACTTCTCCTGACGCGGGTTCAATGGCGACAATGGCTCCTCGTTTATTCGCCATTAGCTGCTCCGCATATTTTTGGAGTTCGACATCCAAGGTCGTGACCAAATCATGTCCTTTAATCGCACTGGAATCACGTCTGCCTTCAGCATACTTTCCTTGAACCCTTCCGAAATTATCTTTTAATACATAATTATATCCTTTCCGACCTCTCAATTGATTGTCGTAGTTCAATTCGATTCCATTACTTCCGACATAATCCCCTAGGATAAATTTTTCCGGAGCGTCTTCTATTTGGCGTGGAGAAACTTCACTCAAATACCCGAGAACATGTGCACCAACCTTTTGCGGATATTGCCGGATGTTCCTTTGTTGGATGAAAAATCCGGGAAACTCATACATGCTCTCCTGAAATTCCGCCAAGGAAATCCCGGGGATACTTTTCATAAAAGCGAATGGAATCTTTTTGTCATATCGGTAATCGCTCCAATCTTGTTCTATGTTTTTGTTGAAATCCTCACGGGTTATTTTGAGTAAGCGACAAAACTTGGAAGTATCCATTTCTCCCACTTGATCATAAGTGACCATCAGATCATACATGGGAGTGTTGTTGACCAATATTTTATTATTCCTATCAAGGATAAGTCCCCTAGAGGGATATTGGACGATTTTATGTACAGCAACGGAGTTTGCCCGATCCGAATATGACCCGTCCAATACTTGGATTTGGAATGCTTTCCCCACAAAAATCAGCCCGACTAGTATGAGTACGATTCTAATGATATGTTGTCGATTGTAAAATGGATCCTGCATAGTCAGTTTTTAGGATTCATCAAAAGGGAATGAACGACAATCATCAGTAAGGATACCGGAAGGCTGAGTAGGGTGCGGATAGCAATTTCTTGAAAGAAAACAACAGAAAAGTAATCCATCGAAAAATAAAAAATCAAATGCAGTGCCATCATGATGGAAGCATATTGCATATAACTTGAAAACCCCATCCGATAACGATTCGGACTATGGGTTTCCACATATCCGCCCTTGGGGGCTAAAAATGAAAGCACAATCGGTCTGATCCATCCGATAAATGTACCGGCCGAGGCATGAACCCCTACTGTGCCATAGAATAAATCGACGGAAAGTCCTAGGGTAAAACCCAATAATACAAGTGCCCACTTAGGAGTGTTGTGCGGCAACATGATAATGAATAGGGGATAGATGATGAAGTTGACATGATGTAAAACACCATCCCCCAAACGGATACCTTGCAATATCAAAACTTGGATTAAAACCAGCGAAACGAATCGGATGATATGTGTCAATCTCAAATTACTCATCATCTAAAAGCGATTCCAGTTCTATCTGCTCTTTTCTGAGCAAATTGGTAATGACATAAACATGTTTGA
Source organism: Saprospiraceae bacterium (assembly GCA_020630045.1). GTDB lineage: Bacteria > Bacteroidota > Bacteroidia > Chitinophagales > Saprospiraceae > JAHDCE01. The sequence goes on from JAHDCE010000053.1 coordinate 9,898, forward strand.
TATTGTTCAAGTTGTTTGACAGTTCGACATTGATTTGATGGTAACCCGTACCGATATTCGTTGACAATGAATGCACTTTCCCGATGTGAATGCCCGCTGGAAATATACTCGAATATCCGCTGGTCTCCACTTTATGCCCGACTTCAACAGGAACATGGCTAGGGATTCCTTCCAATTGAAGATATCTTGAATCCAATCCGTCCCAAGTAAGTGTCCCGATAAAACCCGCCGTTCCGAGTGCGGCCGAAATCCTGGATTCTCGATGCAGTACAGACATGCCCCTTGAGTAGTGTTCCGATGTATTTCGAACGATTCCTACAATCCCATGATCCGATATGATGCCGGAATGTGGTTGGATTTTATGAAACGCTCCTCGGTTTATTGTGATATAATTATTCGGGTTATTGGTAGTATTGTTCGTGGCCTTGGCAGCTAAATATCGATATTGCTGGAAATAAGGGGCTCCATTGTCTATCGTATCGGTATCGATTATATTGTTGAATTTGGAAGCCTCCAATCGTTCAAATAACTTGGCATTGTCTTCTGCGAGTTGTTGGGCGAGCTCCGGATAATCCAAGTAGCGGGTACCCCAATCCCGAATGCCGAATGTCCAACCTGAAACCACATTGCTGGTAGCGGAAAAAATCCCCCTTTGATGAGGGTTGAACCGGACGATGAGGACGAAACAAATGATTTCTAACAATATGAATAATAGGAACGCCCGGAACCTATATAATATCGCTAGAATATTTTGCATAAAAAGCTGTGGAATTTACAAATCCCGCCCTTGTATTGAGGACATGTATGTGATACGATATAGCTTGTGTTTTGTTGTTGTGGTTGTGTAAAACCCAATTAAATACTTTTCCGGTCAATTAGGAAAGAGAATTTTTGAGTATTGTTCAATGCTATTCCCGTTCCGCGAACAACGGCTCGGAGCGGGTCTTCCGCTACATGTACATCAAGCTTGGTTTTTTGGCTGATACGGATATCCAACCCACGAAGCAATGCCCCTCCACCGGTCAAGTACAATCCGGTTTTATAAATGTCCGACGCCAATTCAGGAGGTGTGTTCTCCAATGCTTTCAAAATGGCATCCTCAATCTTAGAAATGGATTTGTCCAGACAGTGAGCGATTTCGCTATAGGAAACTTTGATTTGTTTGGGGATACCCGTCATCAAGTCCCGACCGTTAACCGCATATTCATCCGGAGGAGTTTCCAACTCATGAAGAGCGGATCCCACATTGATTTTGATTTGCTCCGCCGTTCGTTCTCCGATAAGGATATTGTGCTGACGTTTCATATAGTTCATGATGTCAGTAGTGAACTCATCACCGGCTATTCGGATAGATTGGTCACAGACAATTCCGGATAAGGCGATGACGGCGATTTCCGTCGTACCACCTCCTATATCAATAATCATATTTCCAATAGGCTCTTCTACATCTAGTCCGATACCCAAAGCCGCAGCCATAGGTTCATGGATGAGATAAGTCTCCTTGGAATCCACATGGTCGGCGGAGTCAAAAACAGCTCTCTTCTCCACTTCTGTAATGCCGGAAGGGATACAAATCACCATTTTCATGTGGTTGAATATCTTTTTACGAGGCCCCATCATATTGATCATGCCCTCAATCATTCTCTCGGCTGCTTGGAAGTCGGCAATTACCCCATCTCTAAGTGGCCTGACCGTTTTTATGTTTTCATGGGTCTTTCCATGCATCTGCATGGCTTTCCTTCCCACTGCGATGATATCATTGGTACGACGATCCATAGCGACGATGGAAGGTTCGTCAACAATGACTTTCCCGTCTTGTATGATAAGTGTGTTGGCCGTGCCTAAATCTATTGCGATTTCTGTCTTAAAAAAATTGAATAATCCCATTTATTGATCCTTGTCCGGATTTTATTTTCCCTCCTGGGAATTGGCTGTTGAAATAAAAAATGATAATGGTCAGTGTGCTGAATGTGCTAAATACCCAAAAACATTGATGCTACATATGTTTTTTAGGTTGTTTGTGTATCGATACTTGGAATTTTCTTATTCCAATACAAAAAGAAAATAGATCTGGAAAATCCTTTTGTTTAGTGTTGGAGGCAACAAGAAAATGCCTTGTTTGGATTTCTTCTTACAAAGGAACTTATTTTTTTTAAAATTAGGAAGTTATCTAAAGGATTTTCACGAATTAAATGCAATGATTTTTTTAAAATATCAAAAGTGTTCTAATGAATGTGAATAGAGAGGTATTCGTACCATTTTTTTCTTCTTCTGCCATATGTTTTTTGAATGCACTTGTTAAGGGTCATGGCATAAATAAGTGTTTGATTTGATGTCTGGTATTTTATAGCGAATCAAGACGGATTAGAGACACATAGTAAGGTGTTAATCCAACGAAAAGTCGCGGTAAAAGACCTTCATGAAAGTGGACGGATGTTTATTCCATGACGCTTAGAATCTGGTACAAGGCAAGGGGATTGGAGACTGTCCAGTAAACTCCTGTAACGCATATATTTTTTTCATTTCATATAATAGGATTTTATTGGAGTCCAAGATACTTCCACTTTTTTCACATGGTACTCAATAATAATGTCACGCGGTTTTGGCTTAGTTTTAGTGGATTTGATTATGTTTGGTGTCACGGCGAAACAAATATTAATTCCTTTCTAACCCATCCTTTGGTTTAAAATTTGCCTGGATTGGGC
>JAHDCE010000054.1 GCA_020630045.1 Saprospiraceae bacterium
CATACTTGGTCGCCGCTTGAATCGCTTTTTTCCTGGTCGATTTTTCGTCTTCTGCCCCTTTCCGCAATCGCATCGCAGCAATAACCGCATTGAAAGAGTTCGTGTCTTCATCAACCAAGTACAACAAACGGTCTTTTATCTTTTGAGCTTTTTCCGCCCATTTCGAAAACTCTTCCCAGCGGTCATCCCAACCACGTTTGTGTGCCGATAAATTGGCCACCATTCCTCCTAGGGATGCTCCTAGGGCACCAACGTATGCTGAAATAGAACCACCTCCGGGTGCGGGGCTTTCCGAGGCCGTTTCATCTGCGAATGACGCCAAATCCATTTTGACCAGCGGTCGCTTTTCTTCGGCTCGCAATTGATATTCTATGATTTTCTTTTGAGGATCGAAAGCGCCCAATTCATCTAGTCCTAAAGATTTGACCGCGATTTTGATGATTTCTGATTCGCTTACTCCCAAGGAACGGTTTTGCTTTCGCAAAAAATGTTTGCCGGTTTCCAACATCACATTGAGCGGCACCAATCCGACCAACTCGGAACCCGTCACCCTAAGCCCCCGGCGATCCGCACTTTTACAACATTCTTCAAATGCCTTGTGCAATGGCGTTTCCTTGATATTCGTCAGGTTCATGGAAATTTGCGCCACACCATATTCATCAATAAACCACCCGATAGCCTTGACTGACTTACAAGTACCGGGTTCACGCAATGGCTCACCGGCTTTATCCCTCAATATCTTACCCGTTATCGGATTTCCTTCTCGTTTGACACGACCTTTCTCACGGATATCGAATGCTACCGAATTGGCCCTTCGTACAGAAGTCGTATTCAAATTGACATTATAGGCAATCAAAAAGTCCCTGGCTCCTATCGCTGTCGCTCCCGCAACCGGATTGAATGCCGCCGGGCCATAATCGGGCTTCCATTCGGCTTTCGCCAATTTTTCAGGGAGTCCTTCATATTCACCGGATCTGACGGTCGCCAAATTGCGACGTTCCGGAGTGGTAGCGGCAGATTCGTACATATATATCGGAATCTCTAAATTGCCTCCTACGCGTTCAGCCAACTTATGCGCCCAACCGGCCACTTCTTCCATCGTAATATTGGAGATGGGAATCAAGGGACAAACATCCGTTGCACCCATCCTTGGATGTTCGCCTTTGTGCTTGCTCATATCTATGACTTGCGCCGCTTTTCGAATCGCCAAAAAAGCCGCTTCAATCACGGGTGCGGGTTCTCCTACAAAAGTTACGACCGTTCGATTGGTCGCCTTGCCGGGATCAACATCCAAAAGCTTGACACCCTCGACGGATTCTATAACATCAGTGATTTGACGGATGACTTCCATATCTCTTCCTTCACTGAAATTCGGGACGCATTCAATCAATTGTTTAGCCATGATAGTTGATTTTATTTCGCGCAAAGGTAAGCAACCACTTGAATAGATAGATAAAAAACATTAATTTGATAACACCGTCCGTATTTTTCCACTTGGACAACATATTTCCATGATTGGAATTTCCTCCTAATCCGACATGGCAAACAAGTAAAACTATGAGAAAATGAAGCATTTCATCACACATGTCTTCACAGGATGTTTAATCTTTACCATTTTGGCCATCGCTTGTTCTCCCAAAGAGAAAAAAGTACTCGGATCCAATGGGGAAATTTTGGACAATCTTTCCCAAAAGGCTCCTTCCGATATGATATTAATTTCCGGAAACGGGGATTATATCGCTCCATTTTACATGAGTGTCGCCGAGGAACCGAATATCAACTATATTATTTACATACAATGGTTGAATAGCGTGTTCGGAGAATCCTATCCGGATGTCGTACAAAAAGCCCTTCCCGGAAAACCACATTTTGACGGAGGAGTGTACAATGAACCTTATCTCAAATCTTATTTTACCCATCCGGCATTCGCATATTACCCGGTCGTCGGATTGAATTGGAGGCAAATCAATGATTATTTGGCTTGGAAAACGGACAGGCTCAACGAAGGCATTCTTATCAAAGCCGAATTAATTAACATGAATGTGGATCAGAAAGATGAAGATAATTTTAACACAGAAGCATACCTATGCGGTCAATATGAAGGATCTATCATAAAAGGTATACAGGATGAAGAAACCGGAGAAGAAAGAAATGCGAAATCCAAGGACGGAATTTTGTTCACCGGTTACAGATTGCCTACTGAGGAAGAGTGGAACCATGCTGCACAAAATCATTTTCTGATGCAAAATCCTCCTGGAAAAAAGAGGAATATGTTTCCATTCGGAAAAGAACATCCCCTTTTGCTTTGGGGAAGAGAATACAAGGAAGTAGTCATGCCTTTCCAATTGGACTACCTAGATGGAAATATTCCCAAAGAGATTATCGAATTCGACATCGACAGGAACAAAGGGATTCCTGAAACAACCGACTCACGAGCAGAATACAAGGGAATAGAATATTTCCCGAAAGGGGAATACGGTTTATTAAACATGAGTACAGGTGTGAAAGAATGGGTCTTGGACCTTTACGAACCCCGTCCAAGAACCGGAGAAAATTGGGAGGCTATTATGGAATATGGTGGTTTTGAAATGGCTGTACCTGCCGTCTTGGATGAAGAGGGTGAATTCGTAGAAAAAGACTCCTTGGGACGAATGAGACATTTCAGATATGTCGGACTCAATTCGGAACGGGATTTCAAACAGGTAGGCAAATACTTCGGTCCCGAAAGGGAAATCGAACTCAAAATCAAGGAAACAAAAGCTAAAATAGATGATACAGAACGACGCATCAAGAATTACAAGGCTATGATTTCTCCGCCAGAAAAAGCAATAGAAGAATACGAGAAATGTTTGGTCACCATTGCAACGTTCAATAAAGCGGAAACTTGGGAGCAGCGGCAACTCGTTTTTGAAAAATACGGCGGAAAGGTTTGGAAATGTAGAGAAACCATTCAAAAATTCAAGCACGATTATATATTTCCCAAAAGGGAAAAAAGTGAACTTGAAGCAGAGTTAAAGTCATTTGGTAATGAACTGCAAGTTTTAGGAAACCGACGCAAAGACATCAGTATTCCCCAACGTGTCGTCAAAGGCGGGGACTATGACAACCCGGGCCTAGGGCGAGAAGCCGTACTCGAAACCAAGGGACGGGAAAACATCGGTTTTAGAACGGTATTACCCTACACCGGCCTTCCTGTCAAGCATGAATATCGGATAAAGTGGAAATAATAAGTAATAGATGTTATCACAATACCGTTTCAGACAACTTCTCTTTAAGGAACATTCCGGTATGGGAGTCTTTACAGTCAGCCAAATCTTCGGGCCGACCTTGGAAGACCAAATGACCACCGTCTTTACCGGCTTCTGGCCCTAAGTCGATGACCCAATCGGCGGACTTAATGACCTCCATATTGTGTTCGACCACAAGGACGGTATGTCCTTTTTCAACCAAGGCGTTCAAAGCGTCTAACAATTTCCGGATATCATGGAAGTGGAGTCCGGTCGTAGGTTCGTCAAAAATAAAGAACACATGTTCCTTTGAATTTTCTTTGGCCAGGAAGGAGGCCAGTTTTACCCGTTGTGCTTCACCTCCCGAGAGGGTGCTGGAAGATTGTCCGAGCTTGATATATCCCAGACCGACATCAGACAGCGGCTTTAATTTTTGAATGATATCTTTCTCGTTTTCGAAAAACACAAGTGCCTCTTCAATGGTCATGTCCAATACCTGAAAAATGTTTTTTTCACGATAGCGAACATCTAGCACCTCTTGTCTAAAACGATGGCCATTACATTCTTCACACAACAATTTCACATCTGCGAGGAATTGCATTTCAACGGTGGTTTCTCCCTCCCCTTTGCAAGTTTCACATCGTCCTCCTTCCACATTAAAGGAAAAATGCTTGGGCTTGAAGCCTCGGATTTTGGACAATTGTTGCTGTGTAAACAATTTCCGGATAGCATCATAAGCCTTGACATAAGTCACCGGATTAGACCGGGATGATTTCCCGATCGGACTTTGACTGATGAGTTCAATTTGTGTAATCGCGTCCAAGTCACCGGTCAAGCCGGAATGCGTACCGGGAGCTGTTGGGTAAGCCTCTCCCCGGTAACGTTTCAGTGCAGGATATAAAATACCTTTTACCAAAGTCGTTTTCCCTGAACCGGAAACTCCGGTTACGACAGTCAACGCTCCTAGGGGAAAAGTAGCGTCCACATCTTGGAGATTGTGCTGAGCTCCTCCTTCAATTTGTATGGAACGGGTATATTTCCTACGTCTTGGCGGAACGGGAATTTGCATCCTTCCACTCATATATTTAGCCGTAAGGCTATCCGCCGCCGTCTCGTGAATGAGCGGATAATCCCCTGCAAAGACCACATCTCCACCATGTACGCCCGCTTCGGGTCCCATGTCAATCAAGTAGTCGGCATTCTTTATGATATCTTCTTCGTGTTCGACCACCAAAACAGTATTCCCCAGATCCCTTAGGTTTTTAAGGACGCTGACCAACCTATTGGTATCCCTCGGATGTAATCCGATACTGGGTTCGTCCAAAATATACAAGGAACTGGTCAGGTTACTCCCTAGGGTTCGGGTCAGGTTGATGCGTTGTGTTTCCCCACCGCTCAAGGTCGATGAAATCCGGCCCAGGGTCAAGTAGCCCAATCCAACTTCCAACATGAACTCCAAGCGTTTTTCTATTTCAAGAACCAGTCTTTTCGCAACTTGGGTGTCGTAGTCGTTTAGTTTGATATTTTTAAAATAATCGTACAATTCATTGATGGGCAATACGACCAACTCTGACAATGTCCGCCCGTCTATCTTAACATAAGAAGCTTCCTTTCTCAGTCTTCCCCCTTTACATTCATGACAAACGGTCTTTCCTCTGTACCTCGCTAGTATGACTCGGTTTTGTATTTTGTAGGTTTTCTCTTCCAGCTCATCAAAATACTCATTGATGCCTCTGAAGTGTTCATTGCCATCCCAGAGGAGATCTTTTTGGTCGTCCGTCAAATCCTTGTACGCCCGGTGAACCGGAAAATCAAAATGATGGGCGTTTTTGACCAGTTTGTTTTTCCAGACTTTTCCCTTTTCGCCCTTCCAACAGGCCACACATTCTTCTAGTACGGAGAGACTTTTATTGGGAATGACTTTATCTTCATCTATACCCATCACCTTCCCATATCCTTCGCATTTTGGACAGGCTCCGAATGGGTTGTTGTAATTGAACAAATGAATGGTCGGTTCGATAAAAGTAATGCCATCCAACTCGAACCGATTGTTGAATGTCGCAGGTTCAGCGCCTTCCGGTTCGACGATGCAATCGCCTTCACTTTCTCCAAATGCCGTCAGGACGGAATCGGCGATCCGCTTGGCGTTTTCCGAATCATCGGCATCCACTTTAAAACGGTCTATCAATATCTTCCAATCGTTGGTGGAGGAGGTTTTCTTCTTGAGTTTCCTTTTGTCCCCTTCCAAGATGTCTTCTACCCTTTTCAGGGAATCGCCGTCAAATACTCGTGTGTACCCCTTTTGTAGCAAGAGGTTCAATTCTTGACCAAGTGTACGGTCATATTTTTTACCCAAAGGAATAAACAATTGCACCCTTGTACCATCACTAAGTCCTTGAATAAAGTCTACGACATTCGAGACATCGTGCTTCTTCACCAATTCTCCGGAAACGGGGGAATATGTCTTGCCTATTCTCGCAAATAATATTCTGAGATAATCATAAATTTCGGTTAGTGAACCGACGGTGGAGCGGGCATTTCGGGTGGTCACTTTTTGCTCGATCGCAATGGCTGGACAAATACCTTTGATGAAATCGACATCCGGCTTTTTCATCCGCATCAAAAACTGACGAGCATAGGAAGAAAGACTTTCCACATATCTCCTTTGCCCTTCTGCATATAGGGTATCCATCGTAATGGAAGATTTCCCCGAACCGGAGACTCCGGTTACGACCACAAGCTTCTCTTTAGGAATAACCAAATCAATGTTTTTGAGGTTATTCGCCCTAGCTCCTTTGATATGAATACCATCTTTGATGACATTCTTCGAAGTACCCTTTTTACTCTTCTTCGCCATGTATAATTGGAAACCGTCTTATCAACAAAAAGTTCGAGCCGCAAAGGTAAGGACTTGAACGTAAAAAAAGCCTTTCCCGACAAATCAGGAAAGGCTTTTCATCAAAACCAATGGACGACGGATAAAAGAAGTCTTTATTCCGTGCCGTCAGTATCTTCGGGTGTATCGACGACTTCTTCCGCCTCTACATCGTTTTCCGGATTTTTAAACGGACTGGTTTCCCCGAAAGGACGCAAGCCGATTAAACGTTCCAAGTCGGATTTAAGAACCACTTCTTTTTCTAGGAGTTCGTTGGCCAACAATTCCACTTCTTTCCTTTTCTCAATCAATAGTTCCTTGGCACGCTCATACTGTTCATCAATCATTCGACGAGATTCTTCGTCAATTAATTTGGCGGTGTCTTCAGAATAAGGCTTGGCGAACTGGTTTTGGTTCTGCATATCGTAGAAAGAAACATTTCCTACCTTGTCGTTCATCCCATAAACGGCCACCATTCCATAAGCCATTTTTGTCACCTGGTCCAAATCGGATTGAGCGCCGGTCGATATTTTGTCAAAAAAGACCTCTTCCGCAGCTCTACCTCCAAGGGTCATACACATTCTATCTTGTAGTTGTTCGGTTGTTACCAAATATTGCTCTTTTGGCAAATATTGGGCATATCCCAAAGTGCCGATTCCCCTAGGGACAATGGTCACTTTCACCAGAGGAGAAGCATGTTCCAAGAACCAACCACAGATGGCGTGTCCCGCTTCATGGTAAGCAATCACTTTTTTCTCATTAGGAGAAATGACTTTGCTCTTCTTTTCCAATCCTCCGATAACACGATCCAATGCATAGTTGAAATCATCCATTTCAACCTGGCTTTTGTTTCGGCGAGCAGCTACCAGAGCCGCTTCGTTACAAACATTGGCGATGTCAGCACCGGCGAACCCGGGCGTCATTTCCGCTAGAGCGGAAGTGCTTACATTTTCTTTATTGTATTTAATATTTTTGATGTGGACTTTAAAAATAGCTTCACGTCCTACCATGTCCGGCAAGTCGATACCAATCTGCCTATCGAAACGCCCGGGACGCATCAAGGCCGAGTCCAAAACATCGGCACGGTTGGTCGCCGCCATCAAAATCACCCCTTTGTCCGTACCGAAGCCGTCCATTTCAACCAATAATTGGTTGAGGGTATTTTCACGTTCATCATTTCCATTAAAATTGGAACGCCCCCTAGCTCGACCGATAGCGTCGATTTCATCAATAAATACGATACAAGGTGCTTTCTCGCGGGCCTGTTTGAACAAGTCACGAACACGAGAAGCTCCGACTCCGACAAACATTTCGACAAAGTCAGATCCTGAAATCGAGAAGAAAGGCACATCGGCTTCACCAGCAACCGCTTTTGCCAATAACGTCTTACCGGTACCGGGAGGCCCCACAAGCAATACCCCTTTAGGGATTTTTCCTCCTAGGGCAAGGTACTTGTCTTTATGCTTCAGAAAATCGACGACCTCCATCACCTCTTCTTTGGCTTCATTGAGTCCTGCCACATCTTTGAAAGAAACTTTCACTTTCGAATTTCCATCAAACAAGGACGCTTTGGATTTTCCGATATTGAAAATCTGAGCACCGGGACCACCGCCTCCGGTTCCGACCCTTCTCATGATGTACATCCATATCAAAACAAGAATTCCTAAAGGAATGACCCAACCCAAGGCTTTCATAAACCAATTGTTGTAGTCGTTCATCTCAAGGGTGAACTTCTTTTGTTCCGGTAATTCATCTTGCAGGTTGAAGAGTTTTTTCTCAAAAAACTCCGCAGTCGGTGTCACGAAGGTATACTCGGGAGAATTCCCGAATCCGATGTTGTTTTTAGCAGCATCTTTGTATATCTCCGGACGGGCCTTCAAGGAATCTTCTTTTAGATAGATTCTTGCGATTTCTTGATTTTTGACGAACACGAGTTTTTCAACATCGCCGCGTTTCGCCATTTTCTCAAACGTAGGATAATCTGTTTTGCTATCGGTAAAAGTACTGACACTATAAAACTGAAGCAACAATATCGCTACGGCCATGATGGCATAAATCCACCACATGCTAAAACCGAAATTCGGTTTCTTATTATCTTTATCTTGATTTTTTTCCATTATCTGAATCAAAAGTTCTACTATCCATATACCGATGAATTGGCGAAATGTTCACCTTGTGCGTGGATAAGGGTTATTATTTCAAGCAATATCTTCAAATTCGGTGACAATAGCGTCGCTCCAAAGCTCTTCTAGCTGATAAAACTCACGAGCTTCCGGATGGAATACATGTAGTACGGTGACGAAAAAATCAACCAACACCCATCGACTCGCATCTGTACCTTCGATGTGGTTGGCGAGTGTTCCGGCTTCATTTTTCAAACGAAAATATACATTATCAGCAATCGCCTTGACTTGGACACTGGATTCACCTTCACAGATAATAAAAAAATCGGTGGGTGCGTCCTCAAGATGCCTGAGGTCCAACTTGACGATTTTTTTCCCTTTGATGTCCTGAATGCTGTCTATAATGAGGAGGTTCATGTCCTCTGTGCTCATTGTTCCCTTTACGGGCTTTTTTTCAATACTCAAATTGGATGATTAAATTTGTTATTTTGAATAATCAGCCTCTTAAAAAGGCTGATTTGAATATAGATCACGCCAAATTATCATTATGACTCGAATTTTCCGATTTTGGGCATGATATAATAAAGTGAAAGGGCCATAGTTACCCATGACCAGAATTCACACCGTAAAAGTAACAATAATTGGACAATAGAAGGAACAGCTTAGTCATTGGAAAAGTTCTTCTAGAATTTGAACGTCTAGATTCTACGAATCGTTATGCGTGGGACATGATTTCCGACGGAAAATCCATAGAGGGAACGGTGGTTTCGGCCGGATTCCAAACAGCCGGGAAGGGGCAAGTCGGAAATACTTGGATAAGCGATGCGGGTTCTAACCTATTGCTTAGTTTCATCCTGCATCCCAAGTTCATGCTTCCCAAGCATCAATTCGATTTGAACAGGGTTACTTCATTGGCCATTCGGGATTGTTTGCAGGTTTTGGGAATTGACAATACATCCATCAAATGGCCCAATGATGTTTTGGTGGGTGGTAAAAAAATCGCGGGTATCCTTATCAGGAACCTCATTTCCCACAATCGGATTCAGGCTTCGGTAGTCGGAATCGGATTTAACATTAACCAGCAATTCGAGGACGGAGAAATCAAGGCGACTTCTCTACATGCTATCTTGGGATCACATCAGAAAACCGAAGAAGTCAGAGATATATTGTTTTCATGCTTGGACAAACGTTACCTTCAATTAAAGCAGGGACACAACTCGAAATTACACGCCGATTATTTAAAATTCTTATTCAGGTATGAGACGCTTTCCAATTATCGGTTGCCGGATGGCAAAGAATTTTTAGGAACGATCAAAGGACTGGATGAATATGGTCGTTTGATTGTTGAGCATGAAGGGATAGCCACCGTTTATTCCATCAAAGAAATCGCCTTTATATGAAGCTCAGGACAGAAGTAGAAATCAAACCCATCACTTCTATAAGTTATGGTCAAAAAACATTATTCATCGGTTCTTGCTTTTCTGAAAATATCGGTTCAAAAATGCAAGAAGGAAAAATGCTAACTTCCATCAATCCGGGAGGAACGCTTTATAGTCCCGGTGCCATTCTCCAATTGCTCTGCTCAAATGATAAAGGACAAGAAATCGAGTCGAATATTTTTGAAGAACATGGTATTTGGAGAAGTTGGAATCACCATAGCAAAATAGCCTCAACCAACAAGGAGAAATTATTGGCCGATATTATTGAAACACAAAATACGATCCAACACTTCTTACTAGAAGGAGATGTGATATTCATCACCTTTGGAACGGCATTCCAGTATGAACTCAAAATGAATAAGAAAGTCGTCGCCAACTGCCACAAAATGCCTGCTGATATTTTTGATAAAAAAATACTACAGTTAGAAAGTGCTTTGACTCAATGGGCGAAATTTTTAAATAAAAGCATTGCCGACAATCCCAAGCTAAAATTCATATTCACAGTAAGTCCCGTCAGACATATACGTGATGGTATCATTGAAAACACCAAGAGCAAAGCCATATTGATTCAATTGGTTCATCGCCTAGTAGAATCGTTCGAGCAAGTACATTATTTCCCCGCTTTTGAAATCATGATGGATGATTTGAGGGATTATCGGTTTTATGGGAAAGATTTAGTTCATCCCAGTGGAATGGCTGTTGATTATATTTGGAAAAAATTCATGGGAGCCTTCTTCTCCAAACAGGATCAATCGCTATACGATGCAATTATGAAAATCAAGGCGAGTTTTAATCACCGTCCGAGATTTCCCGAAACAGTGCAACATCAACGATTTTTAGAACAAACCATAGAAAAAGCACGTCAATTGGAACAATCGAACCCCAAAAAATTCCAAGGATTTGACGAAGAAATCAAACTTGCCGAACAACAGTTACAAACCTTCAAATAGCAAATTTCTCTTGGGCGGTTACCCTCCCAGTTCCTTCAGCAAGCTTATCGCCTTTTTAGAATAGTAAGGATCTGTACCCGCTTTCATTTCCTCAAGCAAAGCAGTGGCTTGTTCAAGTTCTCCTTGCTTGATATGTACTAGCGACAAATACCATTTTGCGTCAAGCAGATATGGAGTCCCCCCTTCCAATACTATTTTACGCAAACCGGTTTTAGCATCATCCATTCGCCCTGCATACATGAATGATAAACCCAAATGAAATGAAATCCGCTCGTCTTCAGGATGACTTTCCAAGTACTGTTCAAAGTATGGAATCGCTTTGATGTATTCTTTGTCATTGTAATAATCGATTCCCGAAACCAATACGGCATCCATTTGTTGGGAATTGGAATCACGCATCGCGAATAAACCGGGATCGTCGTACTCAGCGAAGTGCGCCTGATACAAATCGCCCGTCTTATTTTCTTGCAAATAAAAATATCCGGCAAGCGGAATCATCATCAATACTATCGTAGCAGCGATCCGATTGAATGTGAGAAGTCGAGGTTGGGTATTCCTTCCTCCGATTTTTTGTAAAAACTCCTTTTCATCGGGCAAACTATCCATTGCCTCCAGACCGAATTCTTCGAATCCATCCAGTGCATCGGCGCTCAGTTCACACTCCGATTCTTTATGTTCTATGTTCCTCCTTTCCGATTTGGAAAGATTTCCCTCCGTGTAATCTTTGATGTCTTTTCGAGATAGGCTTTTAGCGGGGCGGAAGATATTTTTTAAATTTTTCATTCCTAGGACTACTTATTTTTTTCCAAAATGATTCTCAAGTTCCGTTTACCGTTTTGCACGAAACTCTTTACTTGTTTCAAAGTATATCCCAATTCATCGGCTATCTCTTTATAGCTCATTTCTTCGAGATAAAACGCTTTGATACAAGTTTGTTGGTCCTCTTTCAGTTGTCCGATGGCTTTCGCCAATTTTTGGACATCAGTTTCTTCATGTGTTGCGTCGGTAAGACGTATGTCCTTTTCATATTCCACAAAATCGTCCGCAGTTTCTTTCGGAAATTCTTCGGCCGAGCCGTAAAAAGAAACATTGTACTTGTTTTTTCTCAGTCGTGAAATACATTCATTTTTGGCTACATAGTAAAGCCAGCCCTTAAAATTCTTGATTTCCGATTGCTTCGACAACTTGCTAAACAGCCCTTCAAAAATATCTGATACCAAATCATTCGCCCCTTGGATATTTTTTAAATATTTGAGTCCGACACCTTGTACCAAATGCGCATACCTCTTGTACAATTCACCAAGGTATTTTGCTTCTTTCCCCTTAGCGAACCGTTCTACCAATTCGGTATCGGTCAAGGTCGATAAATCTTCGGGAGGTCCAAAAAGACGACGAATCATCAATGTTTGTTTTCCATTGGGAGGTTTCCCCTGTAATTTAGTAATTATACCCCTGGACAGGCATTACATCTCGTTCCAAAATCATTCATTTTTTCCTTGAATGATTTTTTGAAAGATATAAATGTAAGCAATACCCACGAGAGATGGTTCATTCATATTCACATTCCGCGAAAGCGGAATAGGAATAAATTATATTTTTACCCTATGGATATCACCATTTTAGAACCATTTCATACCGGGAGCCACCAACAATGGGCGGAAGGTCTCAAAAAATACAGTTCGCATGACATAACGATACTTTCCATGAAAGGACGTCATTGGAAATGGCGGATGCATGGCGGAGCGGTACACTTGGCTCGACAATTCGTAGAAGAAATCAAATTTACGGATTTGGTTCTAGCGTCGGACATGTTGGACTTGTCCGTATTCCGTTCCTTAACGGGAAAAGAATTCCCGGATTTGACCACGGCTGTATATTTCCACGAAAACCAGCTCACTTATCCTTGGTCGCCGACGGATTCCGACAAGGAATTACAACGGGACAACCACTACGCATTTATTAATTATAGTT
>JAHDCE010000694.1 GCA_020630045.1 Saprospiraceae bacterium
AAAAAATAGATACTATGATTAAAATTGTAGTGCCGTTAAATGCCAAGTCTACCATAGCCTAGCATCTATTTAATTAATTCAAGTTGCGTTACAACTTGAGTCAATAGTCAAATAGACCATAGAATCATTAAATTTTATTCCTCTCTATCGACTATTCGCAATCCAACTATGGACATTGTGAATGAATTCGCAACTTAGATAAACTATTTATTCGCCATCCGTTCATCCAAGGAATAAGCTGTGGGGCCGGATAAGAAAATAGCAAAAGACACGATCACATAGAACCAACTGATTTGTGCTTGATAATTTTCTGTGCTAAATATATCTCCCCCCAAAGCATAAAATGTGGCCACCAACATATTTATCATTAAAAATAAAGCAGCAGGACGAGTAAACAAACCTAAAACCAACAATACACCTGCCAAAAACTCCCCTCCTTTAGAAAGGTAAGCCAATAAGCCCGGCATCGGTAATTCGTGCATGCTTTCAAAAATAGCAGTATGTCCGTCCATATATCCGGAACTGAATACATTCATTCCTTGTAAAACAAATCCGATGCCCGTACAAATTCGGATGATGGTCATGGGATCTTTGAAGAAGGGTTTGTAAAGGATGTTTGATTTTGACATGTCGATCAGGTTTTGGTTTGTTTTCTAATGTAACTGATTTTTTTGAAAAAGGAAACACCCAGAGGACATTAACATGTACTAATACTCATCCATATTCAAAATCTGTATTTAATTGAGTGTCTTTTTCCCATATGCTTCGTTATTTTTTTCAGCGATAGCTACGGCTATCCCTTCTAAAAATGCCTCGTTTATGAAAAAAATACTAGAAAATTATTAATACAGATTCCAAACAGGGATGAGTATAATCCTCATTTATCCACTTAATTCATATATTTGAATCATGAAAAGTAGGACGTACCTCGTACTCATTTTATTTGTAGGCCTTATTATTGGTCTTTCATTATTTCTGGGAGGTGATTTATCTGATATTTCACAAGACGGTACTCATTCTGATAGTCGGATACCTTCTTATGCATTGGACGTACTAGAGCATGTGCGACGAACAGGGAAGGCTCCTAACGGATATGTTGGCGGAAGAACTTTCTACAATCGGGAGCAACTGCTTCCTAAAAAAGAGGACAGCGGTAAAAAAATCAAATATCGAGAATGGGATGTCCATAAAAAAGTAAAAGATAAGAATCGAGGAGCGGAACGATTGGTTACCGGTTCTGATGATAGTGCCTATTACACCTCCGATCATTATCGTTCATTCATCAAAATACAAGAAAATTCGGAATGAGAAGCATCAAAAAATCGGAACGACCTGTTTCAAATACTTCTGTATTCGTCGCTAAATTCGATGGCAAGAAAACCTTAACTTTGGAAAAGTTCTACAAGAAAATTTCAAAGCGTTTATTATTCCCAGATTACTTCGGTCATAATTTGGATGCCCTGGCA
Source organism: Saprospiraceae bacterium (assembly GCA_020630045.1). Taxonomy (GTDB): domain Bacteria; phylum Bacteroidota; class Bacteroidia; order Chitinophagales; family Saprospiraceae; genus JAHDCE01. The sequence goes on from JAHDCE010000694.1 coordinate 1,467, forward strand.
GATTGCCTTTCTGATTTATCTTGGATCGACCCATCCGATGTAAAGCTATTTATCAAAAACCATGATCGTTTCTTAGAAAAGGAAACAGAAGAAACCCGTTCTATTATCCAAGAAATTTTCGAAGATGTTATGGAAAACCCCATCGAAGAAGATCGAAGTTTTGAAGTTGTTTCTGTGATAGATGATGAAGCCTAATTCTTCGCTCTATTTTGCAAAAAATAAATTTCGTAGTACATTGCGTACTTTGAATCAATCAACATAAAATCATATACATGGAAATTTGGAATTTAATCGTGATGCTTATTGTAGGTGCTGTTGCCGGAAGTTTGGCCGCCCGAATCATGAAAAGTGATATGAGTCTTGTCGTAAGTGCTGTATTAGGAATTGGAGGAGCCGTAGTGGGAGGTTTTATTTTTAACGCCTTGGGGCTAACGCCCGGAAAAGGGATTTCCAACGCCTTATCCACAACATTCAATGTAGAATTACCGACCAATATTATCGGAATGATTGTTTCGGCTA
>JAHDCE010000055.1 GCA_020630045.1 Saprospiraceae bacterium
GAACAGACACATAATTTTTGACATATGGGAAAACCACTACTACTAACGCTATTTTTGGCGGTGCTCCTGTCGTCCTATTCTTTTGCCCAAGAAGAATATAGGATAGAATTGGAGTTGGAAAATTTTGAGGGGAAAGAGATTTTGTTAGCATCTTACTATGGTAAGAGCAATATCATCATTGATACGCTTCAACAAAATGAGAAGGGAAGTTTTATTGCCCAAGGAGACGAGCCCTTGAATGAAGGGATGTACTTAGTCATCCTTCCCCCTGACAATAAGTATTTTGAATTCATCGTCGATAAAGACCAGGAATTTTCAGTAAAATGTGATGCGACCAAACCTGTAGAGACATTGGCATTTAAGGGATCTGAAACCAATAATGACTTTTATGGATATTTGAGGTACATCAACAAACAACGAAAAGAGCTGGGAGAGCTCCATGACAAGTTGGATAAAACCACGACAGAGGTAGAAATTCAAAAATTGGAAACTCGGATTTCGGAAGTCGACGCAGAAGTAAAGTCTTACATGAGGCAGTTCATGAAAGAAAAGCCGAATAGTTTTTTGACACTTCTCATGACAGCTAGTAAACCTGTCAATATGCCGGAACATTTGAAGGGAGAAGATGCTGATAAAACCGCTCGTTATTTATTTTACAAAAAGCATTATTTCGATAATATCAATCTCTCTGACGACCGGAATTTTAGGACGAACTTCTTGTTTAAAAGAGTAGAATATTACGTCCAGAAACTAACCCCACAACACCCGGATTCAATTGCGATTTCCATCGATCGAATGCTAGCTCCGATGAATAAAGATGGAGAAATGTTTCGTTATTATTTGGTTCATTTTTTAAATGAATATGCAAAAAGTAAGGTGGTAGGCATGGATGCGGTATATGTTTATTTGGTTGATAAATATTATGCGGCAGGACTCGCTCCTTGGACGGATGAAGAAACTTTGGAAAAAATAATAGGCAACGCTGCGGACTTACGCCCGACATTGATAGGAAAGACGGCACCTGATGTCTTAATGTATAAGAAGGACGGTTCAAAAATTAAGGTGAGTGAAGTACAGTCCAAATACACCGTCCTCTATTTTTGGGATACTGATTGTGGGCATTGTAAAAAAGCAAGCCCTAAAATGGTCGCTTTTTATGATAAGTTCAATTCCAAGGGAGTTGAACTCATGGCCATTTGTACAGAATACGGAAAAGACGTCAGCAAATGCTGGGAAACGATAGAAGAACGAGGTTACAAATGGCTGAATGTCGTTGACCCTCGTTTGGCTTCGCGATACAAATCACTCTATAATATCAAATCGACGCCTAGGGTTTTCATCCTTGATGAAAACAAAAAAATAATCATGAAAGGAATTGGAGCCGATCAGATGGAAGATGTGATGGACAAGATCATCGAACAAGACCAGAAAGATTGGGAAGAAAGAAATAATCGCTGATTTTTTGAACCGACCCCTCCTTGGAGGGGTTTTCTTTTTTGGACTATACATTGATTCAAAAATTCAAACTCATGATCGGTTGGCGATTTTCCGAATTTACTCAACAAAAAGGAGGTTCTCCCTTCGAACGGTTACTTTCCCTGTTCAAAGATCTTCTTTTACATACCTCCGGTGATGTCGATGAGGCATTGAATTGGTTGACGGAGCTAGACCGTCAATATAAGCTGACCGATGAAAATTACGGAATCGCCGACTTTATTGAAGATTTGATTAAAAATGGATACATCCAACGACCCGGGGATGGACAAGGAGGAGGCTTTTCTCCGACTGCAAAAACCGAAATTTCTTTGAGGAAACAAGCCTTGAAAGATGTTTTCGGAGACATCAAAAAATCGAAGAAAGGAAATCATTCTTCAAGCGTGAGTGGATCCGGAGACGAATTCACTTCGGAAATCCGACCCTACCAATTCGGGGATCGACTCGATCATATCGCACTTTCGGAATCCATTCGAAATGCACAAGTCAATCATGGAATTGACCGTTTCAATTTGACCTACGATGATTTGGAAGTCAGGGAAACATTTTATCAAAGTCGCATGAGTACGGTACTGATGATAGACATTTCCCATTCAATGATTTTGTATGGAGAAGACAGGATCACACCCGCCAAAAAGGTCGCGATGGCCTTGGCGGAATATATCACCACACGATTTCCAAAAGATAGTTTAGATATTATCGTTTTCGGAAATGATGCTTGGAGGGTGGATATCCGAGATTTACCTTATCTCCAGGTCGGACCATATCATACCAACACTGTAGCCGGACTAGAATTGGCAATGGATATTCTTAGAAAAAGAAGAAATCCTAATAAGCAAATATTCATGATAACCGATGGTAAACCCACCTGTATTAAAAAGGGCAAGGGATACTACCAAAACAGTTGGGGGATGGACAAAAAAATCATTAATCGTACGTTGAATTTGGCAAGGAGATGTCGAAAACTAGAGATCCCCGTTACTACCTTTATGATTGCCCAAGACCCTTATTTGGTGTCCTTTGTCGAACAATTTACCCAAGCCAATAATGGCAAGGCCTTCTATTCAAGTTTGAAAGGCTTGGGAGAATTCGTGTTCCGTGATTACAAAGAAAACAAAAAGAAACGACGTTGATTTTTCGTCGTTGAATCAATTCAAATCAATTTGTCGGCAAGTGTTTTTTTGAGCGGTCATTATTATGTATCTTGCAGACAATTGGATGAATTGACAATTGAGGGGTTGTCTTGTCCTAAAACCTTTACCATAAAACATATTGTAGAAACGATAAGGATAGAAGATTAAATTCTTTTTATTCTAACCGAAATATTGATAAACAAATTCATTTTATAATCAGACCTAATTTAACCTAAAATGAGAAAAAGTTTACTTTTTTGGATGGGAGGGGTGACACTCGTAGCTATCGTAACATGTGGTGTTTTCTTGACCCAATCCAACCAAATTAACCCGGTAAATACCACGAAGATTGAAAGGGAGGCGGATTCCGATGACAAACGGAAATCCCGCAAGATGAAAGAGGAAGAAGAAGAGGAGGACAAACGTTCCCGAATCGATAAGGCGATGGAACTGGAATTCGAAAAAACAAAAGACCCCGCCCTCAACGAAGTCCCTAGGAGAAGATTGATGCAAGCCTATCGTATTGCAGAACAAAGGCGTAAGGAAATGGCGACCAGAGGCCCGATAGGAGGTAGCTCTTCAGCTATCGTTTGGGAGGAAAGAGGACCCAGTAACGTCGCCGGACGTACAAGGGCTTTAATGTATGACTTAAGCGACGCACCAAATTATCGAAAGGTTTGGGCCGGCGGAGTCGGAGGTGGACTTTGGTATACCAATGACATCACTGTCGGAACACCGACTTGGGTCGAAGTCGACCCATTCCTTGAAAACCTAGCCATCAGTACCATCGCACAAGACCCTACGAATACCAGCGTTATTTACGCCGGTACTGGAGAAGGGTGGTTCAATTCTGACGCTATCAGGGGCCTAGGGATTTGGAAATCCAGTGATGGTGGGGCAAATTGGAGCCAACTACCTTCAACCGACAATGATGAATTCGATTATGTAAATAAGTTGGTCGTAACCGGTAACGGAACCGTTTTGGCCGGTAACAGAAGTCGATATTGTAATGCTGGTGGTTTGTGGCGTTCTACAAATGGCGGTACTTCTTGGAGCTTGGTTCTTACCGGTGATTCAGGGACTTATTGTAGTGGAAATTCCCGTTGGGTGACAGATATCGAAGTTGCTTCTAATGGAGATATTTACGCCGCTTTGGGTATGAATTATTCCGATGGAATCTATCGCTCAACTGATGACGGTTTGACTTGGACAAAAGTATATACTTCCGCAGCGAACGAAGAACGTATAGAATTGGCTTGTGCACCTTCCGCTTCCGGAACTGTCTATGCCTTGATTGAAAATACCGATTCAGGTGGTGTTCCTCCAATTAAGAAGACGACGAACAGCGGAGGAAGTTGGTCTAATATGTCAACTCCTACTTGGTATGATACGAGTTGTGCTTCCGCTTCGGCGGACTGGACCAGAAGCCAAGACTGGTACGATTTAATCGCCTCCGTTGACCCGACGAATGCCAATGTCGTTTATATCGGTGGTGTGGATTTATTCAAATCGACGAATGGTGGTTCTTCTTGGACTCAAATTTCGAGTTGGTGGGGTGGATGTGATGTGTATGTTCACGCTGATCAACATGCCATGACCTTTAAACCGGGAAGTAGTGAACTCCTTTTCGGAAATGATGGGGGTGTTTACCGGACTACAACCGGAGGAACTTCTTTTGAAAGCAAAAACAATGGTTACAATGTCACCCAGTTCTACGCTTGTGCCATGTCAGGCGAAGCCGGGAAAGATGCATTTTTAGCCGGTGCCCAGGACAACGGAACACAATATTATACCAATGCGGGTATGAATGCCACTACTGAAGTGACCGGAGGTGACGGAGCCTTTTGCCACATCGATCAAGACAATGACGATATCCAGATTTCTTCCTACGTCTACAATGCTTACCGGATTACCAATAACGGGTGGGGAAGTTACAATAGCTATAGTATCGGATCAAGCACAGGACGCTTTATCAACCCTACGGATTATGATAGTGACGCCAATGTCTTATATGGTGCTCACAATGGAGGAGTCTACTCGTATGTGACTGGAGTAGGGACATCCAATACTACAGGTACTCGAACGATGGCCGGTTTTGGAGGTAGCAAGATTACTACGGTTCATGTGGATGTCAATACCGCGAACCGTGTCTGGTTCGGATTCTCAGGAAAAATCATTCGAGTGGATAATGCGAACAGCGGAGCGGCTTCTGCAACTGATCGCACACCTGGAAATGCGGGATGGAGCGCTTCTGGATATGTATCCTCTATTGAGGTACAGGATGGTGATGCCAACCATATCCTAGCGACAGTTTCCAACTTCGGAGTCAGTAGCGTTTGGGAAACCACCAACGGTGGTACTTCTTGGACGGAAGTGGAAGGTGATTTACCGGATATTCCCGTAAGGGGAGCCATCTTCAATCCCAATAATTCGGATCAAGCCTTGTTGGCTACCGAAATGGGAGTTTGGACAACAGACAACTTAAACGGAACATCCACGGCTTGGGCACCATCTAACAATGGATTGGCCAATGTAAGGACGGACATGTTGCAATGGAGGAGTTCAGATAATACCGTTATCGCCGCTACGCACGGACGTGGATTATTCTCCACGAATTTCTTTAGGGAGTTGAAGGTCGCGTTCAACTCGGAAAACAGCCAAGAAGCTGAGTTCCATTCGGAAACGGCGACGACCGGTTGTAATGAATATCGTACAGTAATGATACCTGTCAGTACGAGCCGCGCTATTTCAGATGGAACATCCATCCCGGTTACCGTTTCAGTAAATGGAATCTCGACCGCTACATCAGGAAGGGATTTCCAATTGGTGACGACTTCTTTGACCTTCGATAATTCGAAGCCGTTTACACAGAATATCGAATTGCGTATATATGATGACCCGATTGAAGAATCCGTAGATGAAACGATCGTTCTTGATATAGACGCTGGGGCAACTTACAATGGCGCTACGATAAGGCATACCGTTTCAGTTAAAGACAACGACCTTCATCCCATTACCGGAGAGGGAAGTTCTACTTTGACGGTAGGGACCCAAACCGGATCTGCTACAGCTTATCCATTGGGAGGATATTATGAAGACCAAAGAGCACAAATGATTTACCCGGCATCCATGCTAACAGGGGCAGGGCTTATCGCTGGAAACTTGACTGCTTTGGATATTAATGTATTGGTAAGGAGTTCTACCATCCCTTATTCAAATTTTACGATTAAATTAAAAAATACGACCACTACGGACTTCTCGGGAGTGGGAGGAGCCTATGAAGCGGGAGCAACTACTGTTTATACCGGAACCTTCGATCCTTCGGTAGGATGGAACACGATTACTTTCGATACGCCATTTACTTGGGATGGCACTTCTAATTTACTTGTAGAAACTTGTTTCAACAATACCGCTTGGACCGCGGACGATGAAGTGGCGGTAATCAGCGGTGGTGGTGGATATTCCGCTCACCTGGATCGTATTGATGGTACTATCGGTTGTAACATAACTTCCGTCAATGTTGTCGCTACCAACTTGCCTCATATCCGCTTGACGCAAGATGTCAATATCCCGATTGAAAATGCCAATGACGGTTCATCTTTAATGCAGGCATATATCGACGGAAACGAAACCGGACACTTTTATAGTGATGATGGAGAAATCATGTTGTCCATCGAGAACTTGGATGCCGCCGCCATCGGTTGTGTCAGTGTGTCGGTAGATGGTTCGGGTGCCGGACGAACGGCGATGACCAATACGACCGGTTCATTCCATACCAATAAGACCTATATGGTGACGGCGGATAATGATCGCAATTATCGGATTACATTGTATTATGATGCTGCGGAATTATCTGTATGGGGAGCAGCTCCGCTGTTCATGATGAAGAGTTCGACTTCCATTGCCAGTACCAACGATACGAATTATGAAGCCTTGGCGGCCGGTTTGTCCCGCACTGACTATAACAGCGGTAACAAAACGGCATTCAGTGGTACATTCAGCTCTTTCTCCGGATTTGCCATGACGGATTCCAGTGAACCCTTCCCGGTTGAATTACTTGACTTCAAGGGGCGACTGGTCGATGATTCTTATGTCCGCTTGGACTGGACGACCGTAGCGGAAGTCAACAATGAAGGTTTCGATGTGGAACGTTCGACTGATGGTTCACGCTTCGAGAAAATAGGTTTTGTCAAAGGACAAGGTAACACGGTCGGTGAAACCAACTATAAGTTCAATGACGAAGACTTGGCTGCAAATGTATTGTACTATCGCCTCAAGCAAAAAGACTTGGATGGTACTTTTGAGTATACCAATGTAGTAACTGTACGTATTCCCGGAAGGGGAACGGTTATCGAGAATATCAGTCCGAATCCATTCTCCAATACTTTGAATATCCAATTCGGTAGCGAAGTGGAAGGAGATGTAGAGATTCGTATTTTTGATCTCAGCGGTAAATTATTGATGGAGCAACGCCATGAGATGGGCGGTTCCGAAACATTGACCTTGAATCAGGAAGTATCCGGCTTACCTTCCGGAACATATATTATTGAAGCCAGTTACCAAGAATTTACCGAGCGCCACAAGTTGGTGAAACGGTAATTGGGATAAATCACGGATAACAATAAAAAACGGATTCAGAGGCTTGCCTCTGAATCCGTTTTTTTGAATAAAATTGTAAAAACTATTCGGACTTATCCATCTGTTCATTGATTCGTTTCAACTCCTCTTGGAGTTCGTTGAAACGTTTGACCAAATCTTGGTTAGCTTCCACCGAAGCTTCGTCCGTCATTTCTTTCCCTTCCAGTGATTTGATTTGATTCGAAAGGGCTTCCTTTTTTTCTTCCAAATCTTTGATGGTGTCCATGATACCGTTTCCGGTGTCTTTCAACTCTCCCGCTTTCTGTTTGAGTCCTTGAAATAAATCGCCGATTTTATCCAAAGCGTCATCATACTTTCCGGCTTCATATTTTTCTTTTTCCGATTTCAGCAATCCGCCTACGGATTTTCCGACATCGGAAAATGCCTTGCCGATGGTTTGGAAGGTTTCCTTGGATTGTTGTTGTTCTTCCGGTGTGCCTAGAAAACGATTGTACAATAAAATACCGAAAATCACTATAATGGCTAATGTGATGAGATTCCTTAATTTAAACATGGTATGATTGTTTTGGTAACTGAATGATGCAAAGATAAAACGGTTGTTCGTATATCGGTATTTTATCGTTCCGGCTAACCAACGCAAAAAATGAAAAAGAAGGATGGAATAACAGTTTGTTTTTTTAAGGGAAAGGACTATCTTTGCCGACCGTTTAACGGAGACTTTCTTTATTACTATCAATTTTTGAACAATGGAGACCGTAGTCATTCAAGGAACTAAGCGCGACGCAGGCGCCAAAACCGCAAAAAAATTACGTAAAGAAGGCCAAGTGCCTTGTGTAATATATGGAGGAGGTGAAGAAATTTCATTCTCAGCCCCTGAACTTTCTTTCAGAGATTTGGTGTACACACCTGATTTCAAATTGGCGGAAATCCAAGTAGATGGAAATTCTTACAAGTGTATCTTGAAAGATTCTCAATATCATCCGGTAACCGACCGTGCCGTACATTATGATTTCTTACGCTTGACAGATGGACACCCTGTAAAATTGGCTGTCCCTGTTCGTTTCGAAGGTGTTTCTCCCGGTGTGAAAGTCGGTGGTAAACTGATTCAAAACATTCGTCGTGTGAGAATCAAAACCCTTCCTGAAAAAATCGTTTCCGAATTGTCAGTGGATATTTCTTCATTGGAATTGGGACAATCCGTAAGGGTTCGTGATATCGTTGTTCCTGAAGGTATCCAGGTGATGGATGCTCCCGCACAGCCGGTTGGAACAGTCGAAATTCCACGTGCATTGCGTTCTGCTACTGCTAAGAAAGAAGCTGAAGAAGCTCAAAAATAATAATTTTAGGGACTCTCTCTACTTGAGAAAGTCCAATACAAAAACGGGCTATTCCATTTTATGGAATAGCCCGTTTTTGTATTGGAGGTAATCGTTATGCTATTTTATTGAAATAGGGATTTCAATATTAGAAACCATCTTTTTACCATTTTTTTCAGCCGGTTTCCATTTAGGCATAGAGCGGAATAAGTCCATGAAAATAGTTTCCATCTCGGAAGAAACCGGTTGACTCGTTGATACCTTATTGACACTTCCGTTATTTCCTATTTCCAATTTGAGGATAAAGTCCTTTTTAGACAATTGTACCAAATCCAAATTTTGACTTAGGTACTTTGCCAATGCTTTATTCCCCCCCGGAAATTGAGGAAGAGGCTCCTTGTCAGTCGCCTTCGGAGATTCGCTTTTCTTAGAAATTTTGTTTTCGATGACGATATCTTGAGCTAATTTTAGACCACCTGATCCATTCGTACTCGTGAATGTTATTTTATAATTTCCGGGCTTCTTGTAAATATGAGTAATACTTCGCTTAAAGATGGCGGATTCTCCATCTCCGAAATGAATCGATTGCTTAGAACCGCTTGTATTATTCGATAAAGAAAAAGCAATCGGTTCTCCAGCCGTCATTTCTCCCTTGATCAGGAGTGAAGGATAGTAATGACTGTATCGTTTCTTTGGTCGGGCTTTGTTTTCTTCATTCGGTTTGTCCGGTTTCGTGCTTGGAGGAGTGACTTCTATTGGTGTTGATTCAGTCGAATCAGAATGATTTGTCGGAAGTTCAATCGGATTTTCCGAAGACGAATTAAACAATTTTGAAATTCCTTCAGAGGTGAATAAATTGAAATAATGCCCGACCAATCCCAGGGTAGAAAGCAGGACCATGGCTATAATGAGAAATAAGATGTTTCTATTTTTCCTACTTCGGGCTTTCTTTTTTTGTTCGATTTTATCTAAATACCTATCCAGTTGGTTGTTTTTGCTCATGATTTTGATTGCTAAAAATTCATTGAATAAAAGACATTATTACGAATTAGATTGTATGGTTATAATTGATCTTTCATCCTCACTCTTCTTCATGTACTCATCATGGTAGCTACGGCTACCAGATTCCGTGCATTCATCAATTGAGAATAAAATCTCTAATTCTAGCTCTCATAAAAAACAATTCGTAATAATGTCTAAAGTCGATTAGAAAATTTTATTTGAAAAAATGTGTCTAGAAATTCATCCGTTTTCTAATGACATGATATTTCGTCCATTTTCTTAAAAACAATAATAACCGACTTTTATGTGAACGATAAAATATTTCTAATTCGTATTGTTTATTGATAATCTCCTTGTTAGCCGGATGCTTTAAAGGAAATTGTAAATCAAAGGTTTTTGTTGACTCCAAATGGAATCGTGTTGGATTTACGGTATTGGTGGCTTCATCATTAAACCCGGTATTTCTCATCAAGTTCCTTGTCGGAATAATTACTTTTTTACCTAAAGCAAAACAAGTATAACCCCAAGTATAGGCCCAAGAATTTATTTCGCCTTTGCGACAACCCCGCCACTTTTCCATAATATAATCACGTGCGGCGTCGTAATCAACAAAGGTCTTCATTTTTTCTTTGTCAGCACTCACGGCTTCTAAGGTCTCCATTTCTAAATCCCGATGTTTCCAAGCCCTTCTCCAAGTCGCCCAGCCCCACCATTGTGCTTGCCTCGAAAAAAAATAGCTGTTATCTGTCGGGGTAGAAACCATAGGGTTGTGCGCACTAATATGGAAAACCTCATCATCATCCGAATACTTTTCTAAAAGCTCGGAGGCGAACCGATAAAACCCTTTATTCGCCAAGCAGTCATCCTCTAAAATAATACCTCGTTCTTCATGTTCGAAAAACCAATCTATCGCACCTGAAACCGCTTTTTTTAATCCGATATTTTCTGGACGGAACAAACGCTTTACCTCACAATCCCATGTGATTTCATCAAAAACAGCTCTTGCTAACAAACACTTTTTTTCCTCATCCGTTTTATCTAAGCGGGGTCCGTCCGCTCCGATATAAAGACGCTCCGGCTCCCAATGTTTTAGCAATTGAAGCAATTGCCGAGTCTGTTCGGGGCGATTAAATATTAATACCAATATTGGAGTAGAACGATTCATATATTTGAAGGCTGAATGTTATTTAGCTTACAATGTACTAAGTTTGACCTCTAAAAAGATAAAATCCATGCGGATAACAGTTTTTAGAAAAGCACATTTCAATGCAGCGCACCGCCTGCACAACCCGGCGTGGTCAGATGAAAAAAACAAGGAGGTGTTCGGATTGTGTAACAATCCGAATTATCATGGACACAATTATGAAATGGAAGTCAGCGTCACCGGAGAAGTGGATGAAGACACCGGATATCTCATTGACCTGAAAATCCTAAAAGACGTTATCCGTGAACAAATAGAAAAACGGTTCGATCATAAGAACCTCAACCTTGAGACCGAAGAATTCAAAAACCTCAATCCAACGGCAGAAAACATCTGTTATGTCATTTGGAAAATACTAACAGAACATCTGGACGACCGATACGATATCGGCGTCAGGCTTTTTGAAACTCCTAGGAATTTTGTAGAATACCCGGCGATCCGCTAGAATAAGCTTTGGATGACCTTCTCTTCAGTAATTCCTTCCGCTTCCGCTTTATAGTTCCTAACAATACGATGGCGAAGGACATAATTCGCAATAGCGCGGACATCTTCGATATCCGGAGAATATTTGCCATTGATAGCCGCATGACATTTCGCTCCTAGTACCAAATATTGAGAAGCACGAGGCCCTGCACCCCAAGAAATGTAATTGTTGACATTATCCGTCGCCCGATCCGTACCCGGACGGGTTTTGGTCGCCAATCCTACAGCATATTCCAACACATTGTCTGCGATAGGAACCTTGCGAATCAAATCTTGGAAAAATAAGATTTCTTCTCCCGTCAAAATGTGAGATAGCTCGACTTTACGTGATGTTGTCGTTCCCTTCACGACTTCCAATTCTTCTTCATAAGACGGATATCCCAAACGGATATTAAACATGAAACGGTCCAATTGGGCTTCAGGTAGGGGATAGGTTCCTTCCTGTTCAATCGGGTTTTGTGTCGCCAATACAAAGAATGGAGAAGGAAGCTTGTGTTTGATACCGCTTACTGTAACCGAACGCTCCTGCATCGCTTCAAGGAGTGCCGCCTGCGTCTTGGGAGGTGTACGGTTAATCTCATCCGCCAGGACGATATTCGAAAACAAAGGCCCGGGAACGAATTGGAATTTCCTGTCGTCTCCCAATATTTCGGAACCGGTGATATCCGATGGCATCAAATCCGGTGTGAACTGAATTCGCTTAAACCCTAAATCGAGTACTTCGGAGATCGTTGATACCAACAAGGTCTTCGCCAGTCCCGGAACACCAACAAGCAAACTGTGTCCATTGGCGAATAATGATATGATAACCGCCTTCACGGTTTCATCTTGTCCGATAATGACTTTGCCGATTTCAGATCTCAGATTTTTATACGAATCGGCTAACGCGTCGATGGCTTCGGAGTCAGATTTGAATTTTGTCATGTTATGATTTGTAATGGTGGTGTTTGAAGTCGTGTGGGGCGAATCCCCTTTTTTCTCTTTCTAAAAAAACATATCGGTTTTCAATATTCATCAAGCTAAAAACGTGCCGAGTGCCGTCTATGTTTCAAGATTGACACCACAAATGTAAATTTTTCCGGATATGTTCGCGTATTCCCTTATCGGAAAAAGAAAAAGGACGGCCTAGCGGCCGCCCTTTTATGAATTACGGTATGAAACATTAAATAAAAATCGCTATAAATCTTATACTGTTTTTTGAGCGAACGAATATGCTTA
>JAHDCE010000056.1:0-9293 GCA_020630045.1 Saprospiraceae bacterium
AGTGAGGATGAAATATCAATTATAGCCATACAATCTAATTCGTAATAATGTCTATTTAATTGATAAAGGAGCACAGACAAAACAAGCATGTTTTGTCAAAAATGCTAAAGAACAAATAGCTTCACGGCTATTTTCAAACAAGTCCAGAAAGTAAAATCATTCCTCCAAATAAGATTGGACATCCGTTCCGACAACGGTTTGGAGAACCGCCAACGCTAGTGCATTGGATTGGTATGATTCGAATCCTTTTTCGAGGTAGTAATCTTCTAATTCCATCCAAGCTTTGTGATAAGCCATTTTGAAGGGAGTTCCGAATTTGGCGAAGAAACGATCTTTATTGATTCGTGTATCCAAGCTTTTCCATAAGGCGTCGTTCCAAGCGACAATGGCTTCCTCTTGATCTGTTTTCAGTTTTCTAGGAATAAGGAAAAGTCGGTTTCGTTGGTGGCGATATTGTTCTTCTTTTTCCAATAATTCTTCCGGCATATCGGATTCATCGGGATTCAAATCGGTAGAAATGGTTTTCAATAAGGTAATCGCCGGCCATTCCATGAATCCATGACAATATTGTAAATTGAAGTCAACATCCTCATAGGCACTTTCAGCTTCAGCTTTGTGACGTAGGAACAACCAACAAGGAGCCGCCGGTTCATCTTTGACCGCTGCTTGGATATATCGGGTATGAAGCACCAATTGATTCAAATTGTCGTAAGCATAAGATGCTTTGTAGTCAAACGGAGCCTCGCCTTCAAATCCTTCATAAGCTTGGTCGATTGCTCGATTCATCAAACCATTGACGTCCTTGGCATAAACATCCGCATCCATCATGAAAAGAATATATGCTCGATAAGCTTTGGCCACAGGCGATTCCATTTCCTCCAATTTCTTATATGCCTTGTCGGAATCGGTTTCAATCATGGCTATCGTGGCTTCCAGTTCGGTTAATTCGGAAACCTCACCTGCTTTTTCAGCTGCGATCAAACCGTATCTTTTATACATCCCATTTGATTCTGAAAACAAAGAAACAGCAGCAGCTGTTTTGGCATTATATTTTCCATCTACCGTACCGACGAACGCACTGTTACCCTTTAAGAATTGCTGGAGTCCTTTTATGGATTGTCGTTTACCCTTCCCTACAGAACCGGGAGCTTTGGGATAAAGGATTTCAGGAGTTTCGAATACATATGTAGGAGCTTCAATATCGCTAGTATCGGTTAAAGGAAGATCTGGTCCCCCTCCATATTCTTCGGGAGCCGGGGTATCTTCGGTCTCCTCTTCTTCTGGCAAATCCGCCATCTCCAATTCGAAAATGGTATGGAATTGTGTAACGGGATGAATCGCCTTGGAATTCACCACTTTAGCGAAAGCACCTTCAAATCCCATATCCTGTAATGTAGCGGCATGTTGTTTTGCTGCTTCCACTTTTTCAAAGGGCCCCACCATAACTTTCACTACTTGTTTTTCCAATTCCATGAATAATGGTCCGGCCTTGGAGAGCTTCGTCCAATCCAAAAATTCATAGCTGTTTTGCCGAGTCAGTTGAATCATGATTTGGGGCGTTCCCCCTCCTTGGGGACGGGGAGTTACAAATGCATCTCCGAATCCTCGATCTTTGATAATTTCAATAATCCGATTCGCTTCCGCACGGGTTTCATATTGACTTAAAAAGACATTTTGTAAACCCTCGCCTCCTGCATTTTCAGCATATAAATAGCCGATACTTCTGAGTGGTTCGAAGTCGGTTCCTTCCACATCTTGGAATGTCCCTAATTGAATGGTGTACAGTGTATCGATTTGTGGCGTAGCCGCTAAGATAACGGTCGTGGTTCCTAATAAAACCACCATGACAAATGAAAACACCCAATTAAATCCGTTTTTCATGACGTTCAATTTCTATTTGCTATCTGTTGGATTAACGTTGAAATTTCGGGTTTATGATAATTTAATGATTTTTCGGTTGTAACACAAGGCAGGAAAAGAGATTCGTAGTCTACAAAAATGACTGAATCAATTATTTTTAAATGGGGCGGTCAAGAAAAAAGAAGGCACTCGTGCTTCAAATTCTTCGCCTGTATCCGCATGGATCATGGTGTAAGTCCCTTCCATTTTGCCCAAGGAAGTCCGCAGTGGACTCCAAGACATGTATTCATGTACCCGATCAGGGAGTATCACCGGTTGTTTGCCGATAACTCCGGGGCCTTGTACTTCGCGAACGATGCCATCCGAGTCCGTTATCTTCCAATATCGATGTAACAACTGAACAGGAAAATCATTCAAATTTTGGATACGGATACGATAGGCGAATACATATTTTCCCTTAACGGGAAAAGATGCATCCGGGTGATAAAACACCTCAGCCGTGATTTTTACGCCATTTGTCGTCGCCGTATACAATATATGTTCTTTTATTAAATTTTATTCTAAAAACGAATGAATGATGCGCTCCGCTTCCGCAAGCGCTACTTCCAAATCGTCATTGAGCAAAGCTATGTCAAACTTGTTTTCATAAGTCAATTCCAAAGTTGCCCTTTGAACTCTCCTCCGATAACTTTCGGGGGTTTCCGTTCCCCTTTGCCTCAATCGATCAAATAAAATATCAGCGGATGGTGGTTTTACAAAAACCGCCAAAGAGTTTTCCGGAAAGGAAGCTTTGATATTTACCGCTCCTTTGACATCGATATCAAAAATAACATGTTTGCCTTCATCTAACAACCTTTGGACTTCACTTTTTAGTGTTCCGTAGTATTGACCGGTATAGACTTCCTCCCATTCTAAAAACTCACCGGCATCCACTTTTTTCCTGAAATCCACCGGAGATAAAAAATAGTAGTCCTTGCCATCCACTTCATGATCGCGTTTCGGTCGACTGGTCGCCGAAACCGAAAAAGCCAATCCATCTACAGTCTTGAGCAAATGCCGGACAATGGTCGTTTTACCGGCACCTGAAGGAGCGGTAAATATGATGAGCTTACCCTTTTTCACTATTTCCTTTTCCATAATCGCTCTTCAAAATCTTCCACGGTTCGTTATACAATATTAGCCGCTTGTTCTTTTATCTTTTCCAATTCATCTTTCATTTTGACGACTAGGCGTTGAATTTCCGATGAGTATGCCTTGGAGCCTAGGGTGTTGATTTCCCTTCCCATTTCTTGGCTGATAAAAGCCAATGTTCTACCTTTTTGCACTTCTTCCTTAGACAATTGTTCTAAAAAATATTTACAATGCTGCTTGAGCCTTACTTTTTCCTCGTTGACATCAAGCTTTTCTAGGTAGAATATTATTTCTTGTTCAAACCTGTTTTCGTCCACATTTTCCCGACCGACAAAATCCTCCATGTTTTGCCGTATTCTTTGGCGGACTTTTTCAATGCGGTCTTTTTCAAACGGTGCCGTCTTTTCTAATAAAGAACTGATAGAATTGACCCTTTGTTCCAAGTCCTTCTTCATGGCCGCCCCTTCATTTTGGCGAAAGCCATAAAGTTGGTCCAGTGCGGATTTAACCGCTCCTCTTAAAGCCTCCCATTCTTCATCGGTGATGTCGTCTTTCGGCACATCCACTACGCCAGGGATTCGTAGGATTCCACTCACCAAGTCGCTTTGTCCCGCTGCTCCAAGATCAAATTCCAGTGCCGCCAGTTTTTTGTAGTAGGATCGAAATAAGCCTTCGTTCAGGACATACTCGTTACCACCTTCCGGAACTGTTACATCGATAAACAATTCTAACTTCCCCCTTTCGGCATGCTTTTTTACCATTTTCCGGATATCCATTTCTTTTTCACGGTATCGTTGTGGCAGCCGTATTTTAATGTCCGTCGTTTTACCATTGAGCGATTTTAATTCGATGGTAATGTTACGATGTCCGGACCTGGCTTCGCCTTTTCCGTAACCTGTCATGGATAATATCATAAACAAATGGTGGTTTATTAAACGGCAAATATAAGACAAGTCCAACTAGCATCGGCAAATCCGACCTGTCGGGTCATGAAATTACATTGTCAAGACAAACAAAACCACCGGATATTCGTATTTTGCAGTAGAAGAGATAAGTTATTATTGTGGGGACTCAACCAATTACAAAACCGTCTGATACTTACAAAGACTTTCGGGAGTTGCACCCGGAAGCTTGGTATAGGATTATTCGTTTTTATGAAAGCAGATGCTTGGAAATGGAAAGTCTCCCCGTCTCAGAGCATCTCCGAATTTGCGACAGCTATGCAGAAGCACTTTATAGAATCGGTGACCACACCAAGCTGTTGGAGGTTACCGACTCCTTGATAGACATGTCTATGGAAGGAACACTCTCCCCTGAATATAGTCGGGAAATATTCCAGCGTGCCCTCCTCCGAAAATCCAACGTCCATATCCGTTTATTAGAATATTCCAAGGCTGAAAAAATACTGCATCAGTTGGTCAATATGAATCCGGAAAATAGAAAACACCGGTGGCAATTGTCCAAATGCAAATTCATGACCAAACCCAATTGGATCAGGAAAGCCAGGGCTTGCTCCATTTTGTGTTTTTTGATATCAGCGCTCGTCATTTTGATTGAAATACTAGTCATTCAGCTAACCTACCCCGAGTATTTGGATTTTGCCATCGCCCTCCGCGTGGGTTTATTCGCATTGGGATTGGGGATCCTTATCTTTTCAGAAGTCATACATGGCATAAGTAGTATATTACAAGTCAAACGTCAAGCGAATTCGGTCAAACGATAAAAAGGATTCGGTTTCTTCTTTTCTTATTTCCTTATCTTTCCGGTCAGAGATATAAGGCATGTTATTTAATTCCATTGACTTCGCCGTTTTTTTACCAATCGTTTTTGGTTTGTATTGGTTTGTTTTGCGTAATCGTCTACGCGAACAAAACCTATTATTGTTGTTGGCGAGTTATGTATTTTACGGCTGGTGGGATTATCGTTTTCTTGCCTTAATTCTATTCAGCACTATCATTGATTTTTGGGTAGGTCGACAAATGCATGTTTCTTCTTCTGAAAGCAAAAGGAAGCAATTGTTATGGATTAGCATTTTCGTCAATTTAGGTTTATTGGGCTTCTTTAAATATTTCAACTTTTTCGTCGGAAGTTTCGTTGATGCGTTTTCATTTTTCGGACAAGAAATCCCCCGACATTCACTGGATATTATTTTACCGGTCGGCATCAGTTTTTATACTTTTCAAACCTTGAGTTATACGATAGATATTTATCGAAAAAAATTAGCTCCGACCAATGATTTCATCGCTTTCGCTTCTTTTGTCAGTTTCTTTCCGCAACTTGTTGCCGGCCCTATAGAAAGAGCGACTCACCTATTGCCCCAATTTCAATATCAACGGAAATTTGATGAACAAAAAGCAGTAGATGGTTTGCGGCAAATCCTTTGGGGATTATTTAAAAAAGTAGTCATTGCGGATAGTTGCGCTGAATATGCCGATTTGATTTTTGGAGGTCATGACCAGTACTCCGGAAGTACATTGGCACTAGGAGCGATTTTCTTTACATTCCAAATTTACTGTGACTTTTCGGGGTACTCTGACATTGCAATAGGAACAGGTCGGTTATTCGGATTTAATTTGAGAAAGAATTTCGCTTTCCCTTACTTTTCAAGAGATATCGCCGAGTTCTGGAGGCGATGGCACATTTCGCTTTCCACTTGGTTTAGGGATTATGTTTACATTCCACTAGGAGGTAGCCGGGTCAGTCGATTCAAAGTGGTTCGAAATGTGTTTATTATTTTTATAGTCAGTGGATTTTGGCATGGTGCTGATTGGACATTTATTGCATGGGGAACACTCAATGCCTTTTATTTTCTTCCATTAATATTATTTGAAAGAAATAGGAAAAACCTCGATACGGTCGCCCAAGGAAAATGGCTTCCTAACATCCGCGAAATCTTAGGAATATCCATTACATTTTCCTTGACTGTTTTTGCTTGGATTTTTTTCCGTGCAGAAAACATGCCCCATGCCCTGACTTATATCCAAGAGCTTTTTTCTTCCTCCTTGTTCAGTGTCCCTTCATTTCCTAGAATGAAAAATGCTTTCATTACATTAATACTGATTTCTATCTTCTTAATAATTGAATGGATAGGTCGGGAAAAAGAGTATGCGATAGAACACACATTGGTAGGCCAAAACCGAATATTCAGGTGGTTATTTTATTTCATCCTTACCGGAATGATTTTATCCTTTAGTGGGAAAGAACAGCATTTCATTTATTTCCAATTTTGAGCCGTATGAATTCATTTTTAAAAAAAATATTATGGTTCGCATTGGCGTTCTTTTTGTTCGATAAAATATTTTATCTAGCAATGGTCACAGCCCCGGACATGGAAATTGATAAACGGCTAGAACAAATCATCACAGGGAATATGAACCATGAAATAATTGTATTGGGTTCGTCTCGAGGGGCTAGGAATATCATCGCTTCTCAAATCGAAGATTCACTTGGAGTTTCGACCTACAATTTATCCTATCCCGGTTCTAATATTGAATTTCATGATTTTTTATTGGAAGCCATTATCAAGCACAACAAAGTGCCTAAAAAAGTATTACTCGCCATTGATGAACCGGACGAATTATTATACAATGAAATGATTCAATTCAGGTATGACCGTTTGTATCCGCTTGTGGGATATTCTTATATCAATAATAAAATGATTGAACGAGGAGAAAAAAATCAATTTTCAAAGGTTTTTATCCTAAATCGAATCAATGTAAAAGAAATTCGGTTTTCACCTAAAAAATTCACCCCATTAGATACCATCGCTCCTTGTGGTTCTATGTATGTTTCGTATCAAAAAGCAAATCAACACTTCCATTTTCCGGAAGGAAAACCGAGTTATGATATTTCATTAGAAGAGGAGAAATATCTGAAAGCCTTTCGGGTTTTTCAAAAAAGGTGCTTGAAAAACAACATAGAACTACACCTTGTTTTTTCGCCTAATTTCCGACCGCATAATTTTGCATTCGAGCAACGCATAACAACCATTTCCGACAAGGAAACTAATCAAATATTATACAACCAAAACCAACCGGCTTACAAGGATTCGAATTATTTTTTTGATGTCAATCATTTGCAATATAAAGGAGCAAAAATATTTACGGATGAGATTATCCGGCAAATTCGATAGGATTGAATAGACATTATTACGAATTAGATTGTATGGCTATAATTGATTTTTCATCCTCACTCTTCTTCATGTACTCATCATGGTAGCTACGGCTACCAGATTCCGTGCATTCATCAATTGAGAATAAAATCTCTAATTCTAGCTCTCATAAAAAACAATTCGTAATAATGTCTAATACAATGTATTGAATTTCATATTACTTCACCAACATCACCGAACCTATTTTTTCGACGACATGTCCGTTACTTTGCTTCATTTTGAGCGTAAAAGCATAAACGCCTTGATCCATCAACTCACCATTGAACCTACCATCCCAACCGTTTTCCGGATCATTCGAAGTAAATAATTTTCTTCCCCATCTATTGTAAACGGACAATTCATATTCCACTATCAAATCTGAGAAAGTGACCAAGGGGCGGAATATTTTATTTTCGCCCAATGGCGCGAAAGCATTCGGCAATTGAACCAATGCGAATTGTTCAATACAAACCGTATTTGAGCGAGTGGTAATATATGTTTTTTTTCCATTAGGAAATTCCATGAATGCTTGTGCAGTTACGAAATAACAAACGGTTCCATCTTGGGGGTTGGTAACGTCAATCGCATCGGAAAAATTAGTGGTTCCTTCATCTGCATCCCCGATTTTAGTGTCTATCGGCAAATCACTTACTCGGTGAATTTCATAGTTTCTCAAGTCGCCATATCTCGCATCAAAAGCCGTCCAGGAAAGCACATTTCTACCATCTGACCGGGCTTCGCCTTCTAAATAAATCGTACTGAAATAATTGGAAAAAAAAGACGTATCACAAAGGTCGATGGTTTCGACTTGGAAAAACAATTTTGACTCGTCGGCTTCATGGTTTTCCAAGATTTCTTCAGCCGTTTCGCCCAGTGGATATTCGGGTGATAATATCACATTTCTAAAGTAATCGAAATTGTCTTCGGAAGAAAGGATGGCATAAGCATCCAGTTCGGCATCGGGTTCCCAGCACCAAGTCAATTTTAGATTATCGTCGGTATCGAAAGTCACATTTTGTAAATACAATTCCCTAGACGGCTGAATGATATCCGCTTGGAAACAAACCGTATTGGATTCGGAAAAAAACAGGGTGCCTCCTCCCCTAGCCGCTCTTATGGTAAAACAATATTCTCTACCATCGTCCAAGCCCGGATATAAGTATGTGGTGTCCTGTCCGGAAATCGTGTCCAATAATAATTGAGAACCTCCATCTATGGAAAGCCAAACTTCTTGGGCGGCGACTCCTTCCGCCCAATTTTTGTATGGATTCCAATCCAAGCGGGCCGATTGGTCACATGGATCAACGGCATATTCCATGAAAATGGTAGCTTGAGTAGCCGAATTGAAAATACTGGTATTCCAACATTCATCAAAGGCGATGATGGTATAATCTTCACTTTGTGCAGCAGGGTCTCCCGTTACATCAACATATATTGAAGTCGCCGCTCCGTAGACGGTGTCTACTGGCTCAAAGGCACCATTATCTCGTTTTCGAAAGATAACATAACCAGCTGTTTCGGGTGCCTCACTAGGTGTCCAATAAATGATGACATCCGTTCCTGAAACAGTCACTGCATCCATCAAGGGAAAGTCCGGGTCGCGGTTATCCAAAGTATCGGAGGGGACAGGAGTTTGTCCAAGGCAGTCGTGATGACTCTCTATATAGTAATACCATTGTATATTGGCAGAATTGGCGTCGTCATGAAAAAAAAGTGCCTGGGTAGGGTCAGTCACTTCCGCCAATACGACATAGGGGCCATCTTCATTTTGACTGGCGTAAACGGTGTAGCTTTCAAATGCACCACAAGTAACGGTAGCCGGCGTCCATTTCAAAGTATCGTTTTCAACACAAAGAAAGTCAGGGGGAGGAATTTGCCCGAATGACTCTTTGGCCAAAAACAGCACCAATAAAAGAACAATGTACTTGAAATCCATCTATATGAATATAAACCGTCTAGAACCTTTCGCCTAGGAAAAGGTTTCCTAGGGATTTTTATTTTTCCAACCAAGAGGTTTAACACCAATAAGCGTTACTCCATTCCGTATTTCTTCGAAAACTTCCTGGCCAAAGCTTTTTGCTTGTTGTCCAAATCAATTTCCCGTCCTTGGATAAATGCTTGCTCCACCCTTGAAGTCCTCATATCCAATACG
>JAHDCE010000056.1:9303-12206 GCA_020630045.1 Saprospiraceae bacterium
ACGTCTCCGAATGAACAAGGTCTTTGCCTCCTTCCAAACTACCGGATTGTTTGCCGATTCCCAATATCTTGGCGGCATTCCCGGTCAATCCCTGAATGGCGGCTTCATAATCCAAACCATAGGAAACCGCTTGTCCGGCCTGGAACAAGAGATTCCTTTGTTCCCATGCTCCGCCCATATTAAAACAGAAATCCACTCCCGCTTCGTGTAGAATTTTAGGCGTTTTGAAAGGCTGGTCGATATCGTCATGATGCCGTGTCGGCAAACTTTGCACTTGTTTTAGGATGACCCCGACATTGTGCTTGACCAAAAAATCAGTGATTTGCCAACTATCGGCACCGCCTACAATAACAGGTGTGATGCCGAATTCTTCAGCGAATAATACCGCTTCCATTATTGCTTGTGCATAATTGACATTGATATATAACTTTTTATCTCCGTCAAACATGCCTTTCATGGCTTCAAACTTGAGATTGGTTTCATCTCCTTTTCCTCCTTCGTGATATGCTTGCGCTTCCTTGAAAAAAGAACGGATACTTTCAATCTGATCGTCATATTTTTTATTGCGGGTAATCGGTCCGGGAGCAGCCCACCAACCGCCTCGCCTAAAAGGAGCGGGCCAATTCAGGTGAATGCCATCGTCCGCTTTCAATTGACTGTCTTCCCAGTTCCATCCATCCAGCATCATTACACTGGATTGGCCGGGAATCCGACCACCTTGAGGAACCACTTGTGCCATCAAAACACCGTTAGACCGTATGGTCGGAGTAACTCGACTATCCGTGTTAAAGGCAATCAAGGAACGTACACTAGGGTTAAAGGTTCCGGGTTCACGGTCGTCTCTCGTCGCACGCACGGCATCAATCTCCCTAATACCTACTTGGCTATAAGGTGCGATGAATCCGGGATAAACATGCTTGCCTGTAGCGTCAATCACCTTACCGAATTTGGAAATATCTATCCGCAAAGTCCTAGCGTCTCCGACATTGGTCAATTTTCCATTTTCAAATGTGATAATGCTATTTTCAATGACTTTTCCATTACCTAAATGGGCGGTTGCTCCTTGGATGACAATCGATTCCGTTTGTGGTGGAGCAGGAGTTTGTTGGGCCAAAATATCTCCTTGGAAAACAAGGCTCAAAATGAACATGATTGATAATAAACGCATAGCTACTTTCATTTCTCCAAATGTACGATTTAAGCGGCACAAATGGTAATAAGTACCCAGCCATAAATAATCAGGGAATATGCTTTTCAGGTATTTTTGCTTTATCCTTCGTACAGTCCTCAACTTGGTAGCTACGGCTACCAGTTTCCGGGCTTCCCTCGACTAAAACAAAAATACCTATGAAAATCATTATTCGATTACTCTTGGCTAGGTACTTAGGATATGGGCAATTTGAATCTTCGATTTTAATTATGCAGTCATTCTTAAACAAGTTCTATATTTGTCACCTTACAAAACACTTTCACATGAAACGGAACCTACTCTTTCTACTCGGAGCCACCCTCCTATTCTTGGCCGGATGTGCCCCAAGTGGCTCTGATGACACAGGCACCCCATCCACAAATACTACTACCACAGAAACGGAACCGGTAAAAGCACTAAAGGCTTATTTCAAATTCAATGCCGACAATGAAGGTCAAAAGACATACTGCGGATTCGAAAGTTTGGAAGGAGCACAAGAGATTCCGGACGGGTTGGTTCAGAAGTACCGACTACTTAGGAGCAACTTCGACCCAGGATTTGAGTTTATTCCACAAAGTAATATTAAAGTAAAAGGAGTGTCACAACAAAGGCATCTTGACCATGACATTTTCATTTATTTACTTCATGGACAAGTACAAGACCTTTCTGAAAGTGTGGAAGTCAGATGTGTCCTTTACAACAATACCGGACAACTTGGCAGTAACTTCCTAGTCGCCGGATACCAAGAGGAAGAAGGGGAAAACAGCCTTTGCGGAAAGATGTGGTTCACACAAGAGGGCATCCGTTATGATGTAGACACTATCGTAAACTTCCCGGACAACATTATACAAAAGGACGGGTTTGATATTTTATTTTTTGACGATTGATTTTCCAAGCAACAACGAACCATAAATGGACTATAAATTATTATCAGAAAACATAGAAACCAGTTTAGAAGAATTATTCGACGAACTTCGTTCCGGTATCTCGGCTAGAGAAGATAGCAGGGCATTCGGAGCGATGATTGAAAAAAGAATCACTGACCACTGGGATAAAATTTGCAATAAATACGGATACCAACCCGTACCCATTCCCGGCAGAAGATCTATTTTTGATTTTGCTTGTAAAGTAAATGGAAAACTCATCGGATTCGATGTCAAAACAAAAGATCTTGACAAGACTCGATATTCTGATGGCGGGGTTTGTGCCGTAGGGAACTTGCTCAAGTTCTTGGCTAACGATAAAGGCATTTTCATGATTGTCGAATTCGGACATGACAAATCAACGGATCAACAAGGGCGTGATTTGGAGTACATCCGAGTCGCCCCATTTCACGTTCTACCAAAAACCATTTACAGAATTGAAAATTTGGGCACAGGACAAGTAAGAATGAACGACACCTTGAATGATGTTTGGGAGAACATCGAATGGCAGCGTTCTTACTCCGAGTTTTTTGATTTATTCTGTGACCTTTCCACCCAACATTACAATCGAGTAAAAGCGGACGCCGATAAAAGGATTGAGTCAATTTCAACTTTCAAAAAAAATGATTTCGCTCATTTCAAATTCAAAAGATAGTTCTAGGAACCACTCCAATAAAAACCCACTTGCCCATATTCCGTATATTGCGACCTCCGGTTTCCGGATTAAATACATTGTGTAATAGATGTTATCACGAAAAATTGAGTATAGCCAAACCGTTATTTTGGAAATC
>JAHDCE010000057.1 GCA_020630045.1 Saprospiraceae bacterium
AATCTATTGAACTTCTATTGTAATAATCTTTTGATTCATAGAAGACTGATTTAAGTTTAGCGTCCAACCATTGAGCCTTTTTAATAATATCTTTAGGAACAGGAGGTTTACTTAACAAGTCATCATTTTCACCCGGGTCTTCAAGTATATCATAAAAGGCAGTTGACGTATATAATCGATACTTTTTATCTTGGATAAAAATATTGTCGGGGTTTTCTTCATTTTCACCTGAAATAAAAAATTCCCTTGGAGTATAAGTACTGTCAGCAGTCAACATTCCCAAGAAACTGACTCCATCCACATCCCTAGGAACAGGTTGCTCGGTCAATTCGCAAAACGTAGGAAGAAAATCCATGAAATCTACAATTTCATCATTCTTTTGCCCCTGCTCTATTTTTTCCGGCCAGTGAATAATCAAAGGCACATTTATTCCTGTATTTGACCACTTGTGTTTGCCCCCTTGAATACGTGCGGATTGAGAAAAATATTCAACGCCTGAAGGAGAACCGTTATCAGCCGTAATAATGAGCAAAGTATTTTCAAGTTGACCATTTTTTTCCAACTGTTTATAAATCTCTCCGATTAACTTATCCATATATGAAACCATGTGTCTAAAGTTTTTCGGATTCGCAACAAATCGTTCTCGCTCCCCCTTAATCATGGGATCTTGTACGGGAGTTGGAAAAAAGGGCTGATGTACCAAGTTCATCCCATAATACAAGAAGTATGGACGATTTCTTTTTTCTCTCAAAAAATCTGTAATGGCCTGAATGTTCCGATCCGGAGTGTAATGGTCTTTAAACAAAATCTCATTTTCAGAATCGGCCGTTTTCTCTATGTATTTCAAAGTCGACAATTGCTTATTCTGCTCTTGAGGATTTGGGGTGGATAAAAATTCGCGAAACTTTTTTCTATCAAAAAAGGTACCTGATAATTCTCGAATCCAAATTCATTTGGAGTAGCGTACCATCCGCCATTGGGTCGGGCTTCTAGCATCATATGGTCTTTACCCACATAAAAGGTTTCGTATCCCGCTTGTTGAAAAATATCTCCGATAGTCGTTTCAGTTGTATCAAGAGAAGATATTTGATTTCTGAAATTTTTATAATTGTATTTCCCAGTCAATAACTTAGCATGGCTAGGCGTACAAACCGGCATCGAAAAACAACCCGAATTGACCATGCCCGCCTTTGAGATCCGATCCAATTCCGGTGTGCGGAATGAACTCCCACCATACATAGAAAGGGCATCCGCCCCCAAATCATCAATAAGGACCAATACGACATTGGGTCTTGTATCAGTGGAATCAACAGTTAATTCTTCGTAATTTGAATTCTCCGCTATGGACGAAGAACACCCTTGGATAATATATATGGATGCTAAATAAAGTACGATCAAAATGCATCTTACTCTTCCCTTTCTCATCTAACTTGATTTCTAGTTGTCGAAAAAAACAATGTTCTAATATAGGAAATTCCATGATTAGTCAATCATAATTTCAAATCAAATATATTGCCGTATCTTTCGCGAAAATCAACCTTGGGATGGTGAAATCCATTCCTTCACCCTTCTTCAAAAAATCAAAATGTATGGGAATCTTCCGACTACTTTACCTTGAATGGAAAAAACTCAAGACCAACCGGACCTTTTGGGCTTTATCTATTTTATACGCTTCTGCCCTACCTTTATTTTTTCTCATGGGCAAAGGTATGTCCGTCAATGGAAATCGAGGTGACGCTTCTTCGGGCCCCAATCCCGCCGCTATGATGGATTCAAGCGTGTTTTACAAATTTCCTGAAGTTTGGGATTATTTGGGTTACTTGGGTAATTGGCTCAATTTCTTCGTCCTCGGTTTTATCGGAGTACTCATTGTCACCAATGATATCACATACAAAACCATGCGGCAGAACATCATCACCGGTATGTCGCGCAATGAATACTTTACAGGTAAAATTTTAATTCTCCTGACCCTTTCTCTAGGAGCGACACTTTACTATTGTTTGTTGGGTTTGGGTTTTGGATTCGTCCATACAGAAGGCACCACATTCCAACTCATCACCCAAAACGCGGATTTAATCCCCCGTTTCTTTTTGCAATGTGTGGCCTATGGGAGCTTCGCGTTTTTCCTAGGATGGTTATTCAAACGAACCGCTTTGGCGCTCATCTTATACATCGTGTATGTCATGTTTTTGGAAATGGCCATCAGATGGATGGGACATGCCAATGTATTGCCGAATAAATCCATGCACTTCTATCCCATGAATGCTGCGGAGGATTTGGTTCCGATGCCGCTATGGTTTGCGGAACCGATGATGAAAGGTTTAGAAGAAAATCTTGGTTTCTCCTATTTCCTGACATCAACGGAAGCCGTCATTACAAGTGCGATTTACATCATTATCTTCCTGGTTCTTAGTTTTATTCGATTTAAGAAAATGGACTTATAAACAACTTCACGATTTTCATGTTTTAATTTTTACATGGATATTGTAAGAAAGAACTTAGAGAATATGTCAGAGTTGTTACAACTAGACAATGACATTTTGGAAGACATGGTCACCAATGAGGACACGACGCTTTTGGAAGAATCCCACCAAAAGCCGGTAATGCTTATTTTTCTCAGGCACTTCGGTTGCACGTTTTGCCGGGAAGCCTTGGCCGACATCTCCAAAACAAAAAATGACATTTGTAAACAAGGGTTCAAAATCATATTCGTCCATATGTCCGACGAGCAAACAGCGGACAAATATTTTGAAAGATATGATTTAAGCGGCTCCACACATATCGCGGATCCCGGTTGTCGATACTATAAGTCTTTTGGCCTCATGCGGGGTTCTTTCAACCAACTGTTCGGATTAAATGTATGGATGCGCGGCTTTTCAGCCGGACTGGTCGATGGCCACGGAATCGGCAAACAATTGGGAGATGGCTTCCAAATGCCGGGAGTTTTCCTAATCCAACATGGCGAAGTCAAAGATCAATTCATACATAAATCAGCCGCTGACAAACCGGATTATTCTAAGTTGTTGCAGTGTTGTGCGGTGTGAAGGTAACATCAAACCCCATAAACCCAACTAAATTTACGATCAGCGTATTCCATAAAATCATCCAAGGACAATCCTCTTCCCGTCACTTTTTCACACAAGTCTTCAGAGTGGTAAATGGCTCCATGCGAATGGATACTTTCCCTTAACCAATCCAGTAGCGGACGATTGTCGTTGTTTCGGATGGAATCTTCTAAGTCGGGAACATCTTTTTTCGCTTGCGCGAAAAATTGGGCAGCATAAAAGCTTCCTAGGGAATAAGTCGGAAAATAACCGATGCTTCCATACCCCCAATGAACATCCTGCAATATTCCTTCGGCCGGCCCTTTGATATCGATACCTAAATACTCCTTGTATTTTTGGTTCCAGATTTCGTCCAATCCTTCTGTGTCCAACGAACCTTCTATTAGGGCTTTTTCCAACTCATATCGAATGAGAATATGGAAATGATAAGTCAACTCGTCCGCTTCCACACGGATGGGCTGGGCTTCCACTTTATTAATGGCCTTGACAAATGCATCCAAAGAAACATGACCTAATTCTTTAGGAAAAGATGATTGTAACAAGGGAAAGTTCGCCCTCCAATAGTCGTGACTACGCCCTACATTATTTTCCCACAACCTAGACTGGGATTCATGGATACCCAAGGAGGCATATTCGCCGGAAGGCAATCCATAAGATGCGGTGGGCAATCCTTGTTCGTACAAGGCATGGCCTCCCTCATGGATACAACTCCATGTCATGGTATTGAAATGATCGGGATTGATGCGAGTGGTCACACGGACATCCGATGCGCCGAATGATATGGTGAACGGATGCGGGGTAATGTCTTGACGACCGGCATCAAAATCGTATCCCATCCTTCTGAGGATTTCGATTCCGAAATCCCATTGCTTATCCTTGTCGAAATGTTGTTTTAAAAAGGAATCCTCCGGCGGAGTGCCGGCATTGATTTTATTCAACAGCGGAATTAATTTCTTTTTCACATCGTCGAACAAGGCATCCAAAGTCGCGACTTTTCCGCCCGGTTCGTACTCATCTAGCAATGCTTCATAAGGATGGTTTTCATAGCCCAATCTATCGACTTGTTCTCGAAGCACATCCACCAGTTTTTTTAGTACTGGTTGGAAAATCGAATAATCATTCGCTTGTTTGGCTTTCACCCACGCATGATAACCTTCTGATATGATTTTGGATTTCCGTTGAACGAATTCCGTATCGAATTTGCGATTCCTTTCGAATTGCTTTTGTACCAATTCTATATTCCGCCTTTCGGCGAATGAAAACTCATGCTTGGAGGCTGCCAATCGGGAAATGGTTTTCCCGAAATGGTCATCCACAAATAATTCGTGGGCGATTCCCGAAAGGGTCGCCACTTGTTGTGACCGAAGTGCGGCACCGGCCGGCGGCATATTCACTTCTTTATCCCAATTCAATAATGCGGTAGCGGAAGCGACATCTTTAATTTTACGGAGTCGTTCCACAAATTCACCATATATTGCCTTACTCATCTTATTTGTTTTTCGACCATGCCGCCACTAGCAACATCGCCCATCCAATAATAAAAAACACGCCGCCGATCGGGGTTAGCGGCCCGACAATCATCGTCGGTACTTGAATCGCTTCGCGAAATGCCAAGATATACAAGGAACCGGAAAATAAACAAATCCCGGTCAAGAACATATATCCGGCACGCCTGAGCAGTTTTTTATTCAAATGGGGTGCAGCCAAAGCCGTCGCCAACAAAGCGAAGGTGTGGTAAAATTGATATTCCACTCCAGTATGGAAAATATCGACGTACTTTTGTGAAACTAGATCCTTGAGACCATGAGCGGCGAAGGCGCCAAGCACGACCGCCAATAATCCACAAACGCAAGCGATGATAAACAACTTCTTGTCCATTGATCAAAAATTTGGAAACGAAATAATAGAATACCCGAGAAATTTGCGTCGGGGAAAAGTCATTTTAATCTTATGGTGTATTATCTGTTTGGGTATCGGATGTAATCATAAAGACGACCATGCCGACATCATGGCGTATATGCCGGACTATTACCAATTCGCCTTAGTCGATACCATCGCTTCTTCGAATAGGCTACTCACCCCATTTCCTCGCGACAAAGGATTCGAATCCCTTTCCCAACAATTATATGAAATGGCGGGTGAAGAACGTCCTGGAAAAGTATTCGCGGCTTCGCTCATTCCTGAGGGGGCGAATGATTGGAATTGGTTACTCAGCACCAAGGTGACCCAAGCGGTATTTTTAAATTATCAAAGGCTGTTTCCGCCCGATGAAGTATTCAAATTCAGACATCATAAAATATTTCGAAAAGATAAAGTTTCGAATATTCATTACACCTATCACAAGGGAGTGATATTGGTTTCAAATAAAGCCTTTCCACTTGAGTATGCTCTGGAACATGAAGACAAGCATTCTGTTTTTTTGAAAAGTGGGCAACCGGGGCATCGCTTTATTCATATAGAAAAAGGAACTACCCCATTTCGGTTTTTAGATCATTCAGAAATCAGGATTCAAAAACAAGGTCGAAACCATTGGGTTGGCAGATTTGCCGATATGCCTGATTTCCCTAGCTTAGATAAATCCAGTGTTTCAATAGAAACACTTTCTTTTGTGCCTTCCGGCAAAGAGGATTGGGCGGCATTCCGATTTGAAAAAACATTCCACACAAACGGATTTTTACCTAGTAAAAAATGGAGACAAGAAGTGCTCTTTTTGCCTGCAAAAAATAATGCCCAAATCTTACTTCAACATGATTCTGCGGACACGCTTCATATTGAAATAAAAAAACTTGAAGATTATTCGGATTTGGCAGAACAAGGTCGACATTTACAATTTGACTATATAAGAATAATCGGCGACATTCATCTACTTGGAAACGAATTCAAAAACCCATACATCAGTAAACTGAATGACCGATTACTTATTTCAATATCAAAAAGGGAACACTTGGATTTTCTTTCCTCATATGCAACTGGTGACACTTGGATCAACAAGTACAAAAATGTATTGGAAAACTCAGAAGGAAGCATCGTTTTCAATTGGGGCGAACCGACACTTCGAAACCAGGGAGCAGATTTTCAAATCCTAGGGAATATTTTTTCAAAAAAAGAAGTGTGGTACTGTAAGTTCCAAACACTGAAAAAAGAAAAAGAAACTCCCCCTGTCCTACCTGATCCATTCCAAGTATTGCATGGCTGTATATCTGCTCCATATTCTCATCAAACCCAACAAGGCAATATTATTACTTTACTACAAGATACTTTGAACAACATTCAAATATTCCATTTTCCGGAAGGAAAAAAACACATCTATAAAGCAAGAGGAAAGCTCAAATCTCCCATTTATCCGCTACAGATAAAAGATTCTATCCATTTCGCTTTTTGTACTGACAAGTATATACATTTCATTAATAAAAAGGGAGAGGCAGCACAAGGATACCCAATTAAGGTTTCTGACAAAATACGACATGGCTCATTCGCTTATATTCCGATATTGAAACGTCATCATATTTTCCTAGGAACAGACAATGGTAAAATTTTCGGATTAGATTTGTCTAAAGGAGGGAAACCACTAGGAAACTGGAATCCTGTCCAACTATCATCTCCCCTAGCCTTTCCATTGCAATATATTTTTACTAACGAAAAAGAATTTTTCATAGCAATACAAAAAAATGGTACGATTTCTTATTTCAATAAGAAAGGAAAATCTGCTTACCCCGACCAAGAAGTCCCCCTTGAATTCCTGCACCATTTTGAACATTCATTTCAAGGTGATGCAAATGATAGATTAATCATGCATTCCCCTTCCGGAAAATTAAAAATTTTAAAACCGGGAATCGGTAGTTTCGGATTATCATTAAATGAGAATGGTAAGAAAACAAGTCAATTCTTATCTTTTCATTCATCCGGGGACAGCCTGCTATCATATATCGGATTAAATGGAACCGAATTTGTCATCAAGGGATATCAGAATAACAAATTTACAACTCTATTAAAAAACACTGTTCCCAAAACGGGAGGAAAGTTATTCAGCCTCAATGATAACATCTATTTGCATGATGAGAAAAGTAAAGATGTCTACTTTTTAAATGAAGAAAATATTTGGGAATTACTTCCGATAAAATCGGATTTCCCGATTTCCTTATTGGCATATGAACGACGACCTACGGCTATCACGATATATGGAAACAAGTTACGAAAAGAGGCAATCAATTCAACCACCAAATAGCGGCATTTAAAGTAGTGGCGAAAAGCACCCAAAGGATATAAGGAATTAATAAATATCCGGCCACAGGAGTCACGCGTTTAAAATTGATGAATGTCAGGATAATAAATACCTCAAGGATAATAATTTCTACCAAGGCCAAGCCCGGCATCCGAAGACCGAAAAAGAAGACAGACCATAGTAGGTTCAAGACCAATTGAATTCCATAAAGTCCTAGGGCTGTGGTTACACCAAAAGTATTCATTCCTTTTCGCCATACCATCCAAGAAGCGATGGCCATGAGCGAATAGAATAACGTCCAAGCGGGACCGAACACCCAATTCGGAGGATTGAAGAATGGCTTTTCCAGATTGACGTACCATTCTCCGATAGCGGAACCGGTCGCCCCACCACCGATAGCGGCTACGATTGTTACCAAGAGAAACGAGACGAGCAAGCCCATTACTTGCTTGCCAACTGACATTTGTTGTTCCATATTAATTGGCTAAACAACATATCCTATTTTTTGTTTGCAAAAAATGTTGTTCAACCCATTTAAAAACCATATCTTTGCCAACCATTTTTCAGAAAGTTCTTTGTAATGGAATCGTTGAAAGAGTTTTCCATCCCCATACGGGGATTAGGAAATCGATTGCATGAGTTCGAATTTCGAGTCGACCATGATTTTTTCTCCCACTTTGAAGATAGTATGATCGAAACGGGAGAATTTACGGTAGTGCTTGAGATGGACAAACGCCCGGATTTGATGGATTTGAATTTCCGTATTTCCGGTCTATTTGACACTCAATGTGATCGTTGTCTTCAACCCATCCGACTTCCGATAGAGGGCGAGCATGGCGTTATCGTCAAGTCCGATTCGATGAAGAGTGATGATGACGCGGAAATATTCTATATACCGGATGCTGCGACAGCTTTAGATGTCAGTCGTTTTGTATATGAATATGTTTGTTTGTCTATCCCTCTTATCAAAATGTACGATTGCCAATCGGAAGAAAAACCACCTTGTGATTTCAAGGTTTTGGAGTATCTCAATCGAGATTCGGATATGGGGCAAGAAGAAGAAAACAAAAAGGAATCCGGGGGTTCGGTTTGG
Organism: Saprospiraceae bacterium; assembly: GCA_020630045.1. GTDB lineage: Bacteria > Bacteroidota > Bacteroidia > Chitinophagales > Saprospiraceae > JAHDCE01. The sequence continues at coordinate 8,381 of JAHDCE010000057.1, forward strand.
GACGCCTTAAAGGATTTCGAAGAGTAAGAATTATATTGATCATTGTATAAAATACCATTGGTAAAATGGCACATCCTAAGAGTAAAATATCAAAACAACGCAAGCGTAAGCGCCGTACACACAAAAAAATAGGAACTCCTCATGTTATGATTTGTAAGGAGACCGGCGAACCGCATTTGCGTCACCGTGCATATGAGCACGAAGGCAATGTCTATTACAAAGGCAAAGTACTCGTTGCCTTTGACACTGAAGAAGAGGAGGAAGAGTAAACAACCTCCTAAGAGTTTGTTTTACATCCTCATCGGCGAAAGCCCTGTATACTACTATATATCGTAGTGCAGGGCTTTCGGTGTTTTATCAAATACTCCCCTAGTATGAAAAAAATCATCAATACCAACAATGCCCCTTCACCGGTCGGCCCTTACAATCAGTCCGTAGCCCACAACGGTACCTTGTTCATCTCGGGACAAATCGCCATTAATCCGGCAACCGGAGAATTGGTCCTGTCCAATATCGAAGCGGAAACAAGGCAAGTTATGGACAACTTGACCGCTATTCTCAAAGCTGCCGGAATCGGATTGGAAGATGTTATCAAGTGCTCGGTATTTGTTTCTGACATGGGCAATTACAGCCGAATCAATGCCGTATATTCTGAGTACTTCGATGAAGAAACTGCCCCCGCCAGAGAATTGGTGGAGGTCGCGAACCTTCCTAAGTATGTCAATGTTGAAATATCCGCAATCGCAGCTTTAGTAAATTAAATCAGACCAATGAGCGACAAGAAAAACGTCCTTTCCTGTACCCAACCGACCGGGGATTTGCATTTAGGCAACTACCTAGGAGCTGTAAAAAACTGGGTGCAACTCCAAGAAAACTATAACTGTACGTATGGTGTGGTCAATTATCATACGATGACCATGCCCTATCAAGCGAAAAAATTGCGTGAAAATACTTGGAAGATGGTATTTCAATTATTGGCATGTGGAATCGACGCCGATAATTTGTTCATCCAATCCTTGATTCCCGAGCATACGGAGTTGTGCTGGATACTAGGAAATCTCACCTCATATGGGGAGCTGACACGGATGACCCAATTCAAGGACAAATCCAACCAAGTTCAAACAACGGACAAGGATGCATTTATCTCAGGAGGTTTGTTTTACTATCCGGTATTACAAGCGGCGGATATCTTAATTTACAAGGCGGACTATGTTCCTATCGGAAAAGACCAAGTGCAGCATTTGGAATTGAGTCGTAATATCGCCCAGCGTTTTAACCACCAATTCGGCAAGGAATATTTCGCGCATCCGGAGCCTTTATTGACCGAAGTACCGAAGGTAAAATCATTGGCCGATCCAAATCGGAAAATGAGCAAAAGCCTAGGAGAAAAACATTATGTCAACATATTCGGCGAAGAAGCGAGAATCCGCAAACAAGTCAAGTCCGCAGTAACGGATACCGGAGGAGAAAGTACGCCGGGACAAATGAGTCCGGGCGTGGAAAACTTATTCATATTACTCAAAGCTTCGGGAAGGATGGAAGCCCATGCTTCTTTATTGGAGGACTACGACCAAGGAGCGCTGAAATACGCCGATCTGAAAGCTGAGGTAGCCGAAGGATTGGTTGCGATGTGCACTCCCATGCGCGAACGATATCAGGAAGTATATGCCAACCGCAAGGATGTCAAAAATCAAATCAAAGCGTCATCTGCCCGAATCCGCGAGACGGCACGTGAGACTTTACGGGAAGTCCGTGAACTCGCAGGTTTGATGGGTCCCAAAATTTAAATCATGAAAATATTTTGCATCGGCCGAAACTATGTGGATCACGCTAAGGAGTTGAACAATCCGGTTCCTAAGCGTCCCTTGGTGTTCATGAAGCCTCCGACTGCTTTATTGCTGAAAGGTCGCCCTATGTTTTATCCGGATTTTACCCAGGAACTTCACTATGAATGTGAGGTGGTTTTGAAAATCGGCAAAAACGGTAAAAGGGTGAAAGAAGAATTCGCAGAAAGGTATATCAAAGAGGTCGCTTTAGGCATTGATTTTACGGCGCGCGATATTCAACGGCAGTGTAAAGAAAAAGGACATCCTTGGGAAATCGCCAAGGGGTTTAACAGCTCCGCACCGCTTAGTGAGTTCTCTCCATATGAAGCCTTCGACCCTTCATCCATCAAGTTCCGTCTGGACAAAAATGGTGAAACGGTGCAGCAAGGAGATACGGCGGATATGATTTTTAATTTTTCAAAAATCATATCTCATATCTCACAATATTTCACTTTAAATTTGGGCGATTTAATATATACAGGGACTCCGGCGGGAGTAGGAGAAGTAAAAATCGGGGACTCCTTGGATGGATACTTGGAAAACAAGCATATTTTAAGATGTAAAATCAAGTAAAAATTTATCTTTGCGTGGTTTTACGGGATGAAAGTGTTTTGAATTTGATTTCCAATCCTTTCACACCTATTTCACAATAGAACTTAAATAATAATCATGTCATATCTATTTACTTCCGAGTCCGTTTCAGAGGGACATCCAGATAAAATAGCCGATCAGATTTCAGACGCGGTGATTGATGCCTTTTTGGAAAAAGACCCCCAATCCAAAGTAGCATGTGAAACATTCGTAACTACCGGATTGGTTGTTTTGGGTGGAGAAATTCGTTCGAACACATACGTCGATGTACAAGCAGTGGCTCGCGATGTGATCCGAAGAATCGGATATACCAAGTCAGAGTATAAATTCGATGCGGAATCTTGTGGTATTATTTCCGCTTTGCACGAACAATCTCCTGATATCGCCCAAGGTGTAGATGTCGGAAAAGATGAAGAAGACCAAGGAGCGGGTGACCAAGGAATGATGTTCGGTTATGCGACCAACGAAACCGACAATTACATGCCATTGGCGTTGGATTTGTCGCACAGATTATTAATCGAGTTGGCGGCGATTCGTAAGGGAGGACAAGAAATGACTTACCTGCGTCCGGATTCAAAATCCCAAGTGACCATTCAATATTCTGATGAGCACGTTCCGGAAAAGATCAATACCATTGTCGTTTCTACTCAGCATGACGACTGGGATACAGATGAAAAAATGTTGGCGACTATCCGTCATGATATCAAGAACATTTTGGTGCCTCGCGTAAAAGCGACACTACCTGAAAGAATTCAGAAATTGTTTAATGATGATATCATTTACCATATCAACCCGACCGGTAAATTCGTAATCGGAGGACCTCATGGTGATTCTGGTTTGACCGGTCGTAAAATCATCGTTGATACTTATGGTGGCAAAGGTGCTCACGGTGGTGGTGCATTTTCCGGTAAGGACAGTTCTAAGGTGGACCGTTCGGCAGCTTATGCGACTCGTCATATCGCCAAGAATGTAGTGGCGGCAGGATTGGCTGACCAGTGCTTGGTTCAGGTCGCTTATGCTATCGGTGTCGCTCGTCCGGTAGGTCTATTTGTAGATACATACGGTACTTGTAAAATCGAAGGTCTTACCGATGGTGAAATCGCTAAGAAATTAGATGCCTTGGTTGACATGCGCCCGGCAGCTATTGTCAAGCGTTTCGGTTTGAAAAATCCGATCTTTAGTGAGACGGCTGCTTATGGACACATGGGTCGTACCGTTGGAACAAAGACCATTGACGGTAAGTCTTTCGAGACTTTCGGATGGGAACGTTTGGACCTTGTAGGTAGCATCCAAAGGGTCTTCGGTATCGGAGGATAATTGAAAATCGATACGGGCTTTTACAAGCCAAAATATAAAAAAGACCAGTCGCGGTTGCGACTGGTCTTTTTT
>JAHDCE010000058.1 GCA_020630045.1 Saprospiraceae bacterium
ATCACCCGACAACTAGAACGAAAGTGCTTGTTCCTACACTTCAACGGTGCATATCATTCGGACAACTTCGAAGGAATCTCTTGGTATATCAACCACTATTCTAAAAAGAAGAAAGATATCATCACCATCTCCACAGTCACCCAAACGGACAATTCAAAATTGACCGCAGAAAATACGGGTAAAGCGGATTTCACCATTTGTGTTCCGGAAAATATGACCAGAACCTATTAAAGTACCCGTCCAAAAGTAATCATATCGTCCATGCGGCGGATTTTTGCAGTAGGCTGCGTTGTGAAAATCCTTGCGTAGCTAGGCTATGCGCGGTTTTCACGCCTTACCTACCACAAAAATCCACTCGCCTGTATCTATACATTACTTTTGACCGAATACTTAAATCCATCTTAAACTCACATTTTCAACAAAAAACGTTCAACCATAACCCTACATCCTTTGTATTGAAATAACATAAAATAAGTCTTTATTTCCTAGACTTACATTAGCTTTGTTGCTTCAATTTTAAGATAGAGGACTACATGCAAGATATTCGACAATTAGTTAAGGATCGGATTTTGGTCATTGACGGGGCTATGGGTACCATGCTCCAACAATACGGACTAGAAGAAGCCGATTTCCGAGGAGAACGTTTCAAGGACCACCCTTGTGATCTGAAAGGAAACAATGACCTTCTTTCCATCACCCGTCCGGATGTGGTTGAGGCTGTCCATAGGGCATACCTCGAAGCCGGGGCGGATATTATAGAAACCAATACTTTCAGTGGTACTTGGATCGCACAAGCCGACTACCAATTGGAAGAAGCGGCATATGATATCAACTATTATTCCGCAAAAGTAGCACGAAAGGCCGCAGACGAATTGTCCACGCCGGACAAACCGCGATTCGTGGCGGGAGCCATGGGACCAACCAATCGAACAGCTTCGCTTTCACCTGATGTCAACGACCCTGGATTCCGGGCTATTACCTTCGATGAGTTGGTAGATGCATACGCTACACAAACCCGTGGTCTTATCGACGGCGGTTCTGACATTTTATTGGTCGAAACCATTTTCGACACCTTGAACGCCAAGGCGGCCTTGTATGCCATTATGGAAGTCCAGGAAGAAAAAGGCACGGATTTGCCGATCATGGTATCCGGAACGATTACCGATGCGAGCGGCCGTACATTGTCCGGTCAAACCGTAGCGGCGTTTTGGAATTCCGTTTCCCATGCCAACCTTTTCAGCATAGGTCTCAACTGTGCATTAGGAGCAACCGAAATGCGTCCTTATATCCAAGAATTATCCAAGTTGGCGGATTGTCGTGTGAGCTGTTACCCCAATGCCGGGCTTCCCAATCGTTTTGGAGAATACGACCAAGACGAAAATGAAATGGGTGGATATATCGAAGAGTTCATTGAAGCCGGTTTTGTCAATATCGTAGGAGGATGTTGTGGAACTTCGCCTGACCATATCCGTGTCATGGCGGAAAGGGTAAAAGGAAAAACGCCTAGGAGCATTCCTGCATCATCTACCCTATCCAGTTACAGCGGATTGGAACCCCTAGTGGTTCGCGAAAGCATGAACTTCATCAATATCGGAGAGCGGACGAATGTGACCGGTTCCAGAAAATTCGCGAGACTCATCAAGGAAGGGGATTATGCGGAAGCATTATCCGTAGCACGACACCAAGTAGAAGGAGGCGCCCAGATCATTGACGTCAATATGGACGAAGGACTTTTGGATTCGAAAGCGGCGATGGTCAAATTCCTCAACCTCTTGGGAGCGGAGCCGGATATCGCCAAATTGCCCATCATGGTGGATTCTTCCAAATTCGAAGTGATTGAAGCAGGTTTGAAATGTCTACAAGGAAAAGCCATCGTTAACTCCATTTCTATGAAGGAAGGAGTAGATGAGTTTATCCACCAAGCAAAAATATGTAGAAAACATGGGGCGGCTGTCGTCGTCATGGCCTTTGACGAACAAGGACAAGCGGACACCATTGACCGTAAGGTCGAAATCTGTTCGCGAGCATATGACATCCTTGTCAACCAAGTCGGATACCCACCCCAAGATATTATTTTCGACCCCAACATTTTCGCCGTAGCGACAGGAATAGAAGAACACAATGAGTACGCGATTAACTTCATAGAAGCGACTCGCGAAATCAAAGAACGGATGCCTTTGGTGAAAGTCAGCGGAGGTGTCAGTAATATTTCTTTTTCGTATAGAGGGAACAATGTCATTCGTGAGGCGATGCACTCCGCATTCTTATACCATTCCATCAAAGCGGGAATGGACATGGGGATTGTGAATGCCGGAATGATTGAAGTCTATGAGGATATCCCCAAGGACTTATTGACCCGAGTCGAGGACGTTTTGTTCAATCGTCATGAAGGAGCGACAGAAGCATTGACGGATTATGCCGAAACCGTTAAAGGTACCGGCGGTAAAAAACGGGTCCAAGACCTCTCTTGGCGAGAAGGCGATGTAAAGAAACGCCTTAGCCATGCCTTGGTCAAAGGAATCACCGATTACATAGAAGAAGATACGGAGGAAGCCCGTCAACAATTCGATCGTCCTTTGGAGGTTATCGAAGGCCCCTTGATGGATGGCATGAATGTGGTGGGTGACTTATTCGGCGCGGGAAAAATGTTTCTTCCCCAAGTTGTAAAAAGCGCTCGGGTGATGAAAAAGGCGGTGGCCTATTTGACGCCGTTCATCGAGGAAGAAAAGAGTGCTTCGGGTGCTAGTTCCAAAGGAAAAATATTGATGGCGACCGTTAAAGGTGATGTTCATGATATCGGAAAAAATATCGTTGGAGTCGTCCTAGGTTGCAACAACTATGAAATCGTGGATTTGGGTGTAATGGTGCCCGCCAAAAAGATATTGGATACAGCAATTGAAGAGAAGGTAGACATCATCGGCCTGAGTGGATTGATTACTCCTTCATTAGATGAAATGGTACATGTCGCCAAGGAGATGGAGCGAAGGGATTTCAATATCCCGTTACTGATTGGTGGAGCTACGACATCCCGTACCCATACCGCAGTCAAAATCGCACCGGAATACAAACAAGGAGCCGTAGTACATGTCAATGATGCGTCTAGGAGTGTAGCAGTAGCGACTAGCCTTCTTGGAAAGGATAAATCCAATTTCTTGGAAGGCATCGAATCTGACTATGGAGTCCTACGGAAAAAATTCGGAAACAAGAGTTCGATAAAAAAATACATCTCGCTTGAGCAAGCTCGTAAGAACAAGCTCCAGCTGGACTGGGAAAACTATCAGCCACATCGTCCGGAAAAAACAGGTGTCCAAGTATTCGACGATTTGTCATTGGAGGCCATCGCACAGTATATCGACTGGACCCCATTCTTTACCAGTTGGCAGCTTTGGGGTAAATATCCGGCCATTTTTGAGGACAAAAAGGTCGGAGAACAAGCTCGTCAATTGTTTGATGACGCCCAAGTGATGTTGAAGAAAATCATTGATGAAAAATGGTTGACCGCCAAAGCGGTAATCGGCGTATTCGCCGCCAATTCCATCCATGATGATGACATTGAGATTTACAATGACGACACCCGTCAAGAGGTCAAGGAGATGTTGTTCAATTTGCGGCAACAACGTAAAAAAGCACCGGGTCTACCCAACATCTCTTTAACGGATTTCCTAGCGCCTAAAGACAGCGGTGTTCAGGACTTCATGGGTGCTTTTGCCGTAACTGCCGGGCACGGAATCGAAAAGTATGTCAAGCAGTTCGAAGCGGACAATGACGACTACAACGCCATATTGCTCAAAGCCTTGGCAGACCGTTTCGCGGAAGCGGCTACGGAATACATGCACGAAAAAGTAAGGAAAGAAATATGGGGTTATGCATCAGCCGAAAACTTCGCCAATGACGAGCTTATCGCTGAGGCTTACAAAGGTATCCGACCGGCTCCGGGTTATCCGGCTTGTCCCGAACATTCTGAAAAAGCGACATTGTTCCGCTTATTGGATGTTGAAAAAAATGCGGGTATTTCCTTGACGGAAAGTTATGCCATGTATCCGGCGGCTTCGGTTAGTGGTTGGTATTTCGGTCATCCGAAATCCAAGTACTTCGGCCTAGGCGAAATCAGTGACGACCAAGTGGCGGATTATGCCAAACGAAAAGGTTGGACGTTAGAGGAAGCGGAGAAGTGGTTGCAAACGGTTCGGAATAACGGTTAGACATCTTTTCGCACACGAATCAATCCTTCTTGTGCGACTGAGGCGACGAGTTCTCCTTTTTGATTGAAGATTTTACCGAAACAAAGTCCGCGTGCATTGGAAGCGCTCGGACTGACCAAGTCATACAACAACCATTCATTGGCACTGAAATCACGGTGAAACCAGAGTGCGTGGTCTAAGCTGGCTATTTGCATTCCCGGTGTGCCGAAAGACAAACCATGCGGCCGCATGGCCGTTGCCAATAGATTGAAATCGGAAGCATAAGCCAAAGCCGCTTTGTGCATTTCGACATCGTCCGGCAAGTCTTCTACCGCACGGAACCAGACACGACGTACCGGATCCGACACCTCCGGAAAATAAGGATTTTTCTTGTCGATCAGACGCACCTCTATCGGCCATTCCGGTTTGAGGAACCGCTTGAACTTACCCGGAACGAAATCGAGTAATTGTTTGCGATATTCTCCCATGGTGGTCAATCCGTCAGGCTCGGGCACATCAGGCATTTCCGCCTGATGGCTATGTCCATCTTCACGAATTTGAAACGAGGCGGACATATTGAATATCGGTTTGCCGCCTTGAATGGCTACCACCCGCCTGGTCGTAAAGCTCCTTCCGTCCCGGATTCGATCTACCTCATAAATGATGGGTTGCTCCATATTTCCCGGAAGGATAAAATAGGCATGCATGGAATGGGTGCTACGTGCATCGTCAACCGTGCGTGCAGCTGCGTTCAATGCTTGTCCTAGTACTTGGCCTCCGAATACGTTCAAAGAGCCAATATCACGGCTGTCTCCTCGAAACAAATTGGCATCAATTTGCTCCAAATCGAGAATTTCTATCAATTTCTTATGCGACAAAATAGTGTATTTTCATCCTAATTAATTCCCGCCGGCGCCTCCTTGGTTTTGCTTGTTCTTCTCTTGGAGTTCTTTTAGGATTTCGTCGGGACTTTTACCCAAATTATCCAAGGCGAATTGAGCGTCATCCGCAAATTCATGTTTGGGGAACTTGGTGATAAAATCCGTATAAATCGCTTTGGCCTTGTCCAAATCCCTCATTTCATTTTCATACAAATAACCTGTCAAAAACATAGCCGTGGAAGCCCTAGGATGGTCAGGATATTTTGAGGACAGTGTTTCACAAGCTACCACTGCATCTTGGAACAATCGAATAGAATTCGACAACTCGTATGTTTCGTATAGATAATCCGGTGTTTTCGGCTCATCCGGTAGTAGCGTCGCGTATTGCTTATACATGTTAATCAGCTGTCGGATGGTCGCTTGATTGATTCGCGTCTTGGCACTATCAAGGTACAATTCCTCCTTTTTATTGAGAATGATTTCATCCAAGGTAATGGCCGGATTGCTCTTTTTAGATTTAGCGGTAGCGGCATTTTCGTCATTCGGATAAGTTTTTGCCAACAATTCGTAATACCAATCCGCATATTCGGGTTTTACGAATTTATCCTTGTACAATTCTCCTAGGAGTAAAAGTGTTTTGGGTGTAGCTGAAGAAGCCGAAAATTCTTTCACCCCGCGATCTAATAAAGTAACCGCTTTACTGATGCTGTTCATTTGCAATTTTCGAGCAGCCGAGCGATATAGATATCGACCGTTCCATTCCACAGAATCCGGATTTTCAACAATATATTCATCATATTTCGCGGTGAGCTTATTGATAACATCAACAGTGGGAGTCGCCTCAACTTCTTTTTCTAGTTTTGAGATTTCCCCTAACAAGCCACTCGGTTCGTTGGTACAACCGATAATTGTTAAAACAATGGCTAAAGCAAAAAAATACTGGATTGTCCTGGTCATCATCTAGTTATTTTATAGTTTTAATGATGGTCGATTAGCAAAAATGGTAAGCGAAGTCGCTTCTATTATTATTTCCGGTTTTCCCGGAAGGGAAACCAAAAGTAATTATTGGCTAACGATTTACCTAAGAAGCCGTTTGAAATTCGAATTTTAAAAATGGAACTTGCATAGATTACAAAGTATTTAACTGGAATTATCACAAAAAATGAAAATTATTATGAATAGGTTCTACTGGTTTTTCTTCGCTTTTGCGGCTATTGTCGTTTTGGGATTACTTCAACAATGTCGCTCCGCTAAAAATGGGGGGAATGGAAATACTGTTGGATATGTGACTAAGATACAGCCGATAGCTCCTAAGGGGGCGACATCGTCGTCCACGACTTGGGAAGATTATATTCCGGATCCGACCAAGCTCAGTAGAATGCCTATCCGATATATCAAGGTGAACTTCCATTTCATGCAAGATGGAAACGGCAAGGGAAATTTCAATGAAGAAGAAGCTAGGGAATACGTCAAAAACTTGATGTGGTGCGCTAATGCCGCCATGAAAGACGGAAACAAAAAAATGAATCTTCCGGTAGGCAATAACACACCGGTTTTACCACCGAGATATCAATATGTCCTTACCCCTGACCCCGATAAACCGGGAGACGATGGCATTTATGTACACCAAGATGAAAAATTGTATGCTATGGTCGCCAAGGGGAAAGACCGGAATAATTCTGACAAAGCCGTCATTGATAAATATGTCGTTCAAAACGGAAAAATCGTCAATGTTTTTGTCCACGCTCACCCTAGGGACAGTCTGAAAGTCCCCGGATTCCATATCGGCTCCAAGGGAATCGCCCTAGGCACCAATGTCAAAATTGTAGGATGGTATTCGGAGTATTTCCAAAAGTTCGGAAACACGAATGATTATACACGGGAATGGTTTACGAATAAGTTATTGAATCATGAAATCGGTCATGTTCTCGGACTCGCCCATTCTTGGATAAAAAACGACCGCTGTGATGACACCCCACCCCACCCCAATTGCTGGAATGTCGGAGGAGGAAACTGTCGGCACGCTTCGAATAATTTCATGGACTACAATACATTTAGTGACTCTTGGACTCCTTGTCAAATCGGAAGGATACAAAAGAACCTATCCGAAAAGAATAGCCGCCAAAGAAAATTGTTGGTCAAAGATTGGTGCCATCTCAAAGAAGAGGAAAATCGCTATATCACAGGCTCTGAATCATGGAATGGACAACATGACTCCAAGGGCCATATCATAATTGAATCTGGTGGAGAATTGAGTATCTTAAACCGTTTGAGCATTCCCGCCAAGGGAAAAATATTGGTTCGTAGAGGAGGCAAATTACATATTGGCCCTAAAGCGATTTTAGAAAATGATTGTGGAATAAATTGGGATGGAATCATTGTAGAAGAGGGAAAACATCAAATCATTGTCGAAGGAACTCCTACCCTCAGGAATATGGAACATCCGATTTATCTTGACACTACAAGTCCAGCCAATAATTAAGTTTGATGACAAAAGCCCAGTCTTTAGCCGTAATTTCTTCTGCTGTATAATTGTTGGTAAACACAAAAAAGAAATCAGACATCGGTCGGAATCGCCACTGGAATCTGGAGTTGATATTGAAGTTGTCCGCTTGGGTATTGTATTGGAGGAATGTCGTCCAAAACATATTTCGATTGAAGCTGATTTCCACCTTGGTTCCGACCAGATAGAATGTGGCATCTCCATATTCCCTTGGAAAATCATACAATCTTTTTCGAGTAAATGTAAGACCGAAAACGCCCCAAGGTGTTTGGCGGTAATTTAATGCCGCTTCTAGGTCGAATTGTTTACCTAAATATTTTTGCCCCAGTTCAAACCCCAATTCGGCATAAAGTACATTTCGTTTTCCGGTATCATATTCTATACCAAATCGATTTTGCATATAATTACCGGGAGCGAATACAGTGTCTAATCCTGAAAGTTGGAAATTGTAGAAGAGCCTGGGATTACTCCTGGTATATATTGCCTCTATCATACTTGAATTCATAAACACCGTTTTGAAGGTCAACTCCAATTCGTGTTCTTGATAACTCAAGTCGTTGTTATCGGCATAAACATCAAAATGAAAGGTGGGGCTAAAGTAATCGACGATATTCGAGTTCTTTCGAAAAAACCGGTAATAGCCATTCGTTCGAGTTTGCATATATCCTATACGGATTTGTTCGCCCTCATCCGTTGTATGGAACAACCTTGGGACGAATCCCATTTCGGCAATATAATTTTCCCCGATATTGTCAATTCCTAGGAATAACGAAAAAACAGATGTTCGATACCTCACCTTTCCACCATATGCAAAAGCATCGGATAATTTTTCTTCATTGACTGAATACAAAAAGTAAGAGTTACCCGTCCATTTGGCATCCTTGAAGTTGAATTCGAATTCAGTACCCATGGTAGAATTGAAGTCTTCATCCTTCATCCGAAATCCAACGAAGGCTTGTTTATGAGCGACGAAGGCCTTAATCGCAGATTTGCCCAAAATCCTCCTATGGGCTGTTGCGACTAGATAATTCTGGCTATCATCTACATCGCGTACCCCTTCTGTTTGGACATCCAGCACTCCGATTTTCCAATCTTGATTGACCTTACCACTCAGTTTGACGCCTCCTAAAATGGGAACGGGGTCGCTCCCCACACCTCCGATACGACGCGAAAAGAAAGGCCTGACTCGGCTATTACCGATATCAGAAAACATATCGCTGTTTTCGATAAAAAACAATCTCCTTTCGGGAAATGAAAGCTCAAAGCGATCTAAGTTAATCACTTGTTCATCTACATCGACTTGGGAAAAATCCGGGTAAATCGTCAAATCCATTTTCAATGCCGGGGTCAATGCGAACTTAGCGTCCAAACCCAAAGAAGGGCGATATTCCGTTTTAGAATCCTGTTCCGTATAATCGCGGAATATCTGACCGGCCACGTAGGGCACTAAAGTAGTTTTCCCTCCTTGTTTCCTAGGAGGATTGTCCCAGTGTAACTCCCCGGCAAAAGAGAGGGTCGCCACATTGAATCCCCTAGGCACCGATTGCCATGTGGATCTTTCATTGCGTTTCAAATCATTTCTGGCAAAATTAATTTTCCATGCCCCCATTTCCGGACTATATCTTAGCGTCTTAAATGGAATCGCCATTTCACAAGACCAGTATCCATCTCCCCTAGAAACTTCTGACTCCCAAACGCCGTCCCAGCTTGTCGTGACTCCTCTCGTTCCCCCTCTTCCGACGATTCCGTCTCGTTGGACTCCGTAGGGAGACACAGCGAAACTCAGTCCGCTTGTCGCATCACTAAAAGCATCAATAAACACTGCAAAAGCATCATTAACTGGAAAAGAGAAGTCCCGTTTCAGTGATTGGACGACATAATCACCCTCTATTTCATCGTAACAATATGCACTGATGTACAATGTAGTTTCATCATATGTCATTCTTACTTCTGTACGAGAATTAGCGGGGATAGAATCTTCAGGGTAAGTCATGACGAAATTGGTAATAGGCCGGGTCGCCTTCCATACGTCTTCATCAAGTACCCCATCTAATGATATTTTTTCAGTTGTTTTTTGAATATAATACTCCCCCGTATCAGCCGACGCCGATAGGAAAAGGAATAGGAGTAATGATATATATACTGTTGTCCTCACCGTTTTTTGTTCTCTGTTTCTTCACACAAAAGTACAATGAGGGTTAAGTAAGTCCCTCAATATACTCGTATTTTATTGAAATCAGATAAGTTAAATGCCGTTAACCCTTGAATAATTTCCTAAATCCAAAGCCAAAAGCGATAAATAATACCACGAAAAAAATCAATAGATATTGGACAGGAATCCGCACAAAAGCGATAATATGAGTTCGATCAAGAACGAACATCAGCCCTATTGTCGCCATCATCATCATCAACATGCCTGATAATTTCCCGATGTAGGGAATATCATCTAACTCTATGACGCGCTTAATGATTAAAAAAGTCACAATCATAGAAATGATAGGAAGGAAATACACCAATATATTGACATCCAAAAAACTCTGCCTTAAGAATAAAAATGAATAAACGCAAAGTGCAAAGGCGAATATTCCGGGAACAGAAACCAAGAATACTAAAACTGTGAAAATATAATTCCAAGGGCTTCGATTCGCTTCCCCTTTGGCTATCCAAGCAAATAACAACGAGAGTAAGGGTAGTGCTGCGAAAAAGATAAAGATGGGAGTAGGTTCGTCTCCTATCTGGTCAAACAATTGCTGTAGTGTCATCTATTTTGTATCTGTTTTTGGTGCAAATGTAGCCATGTCGGTAATTGTTTTCAACCACATATTACAATCATGCACCTCTAGTTTTCATCCCTTTTGAGGGGAACATGTAATGATATACGCCAATTTATCTGTTTCGTTTCCTTCCGGAATAGACAAAATTTTATTCTTATTCCTTGTCTCCCGCTCTATCTAAACATCACAAACCCTACAACAAACTGACAATTTGGCACCCACAATATATATTTTTTTTCATTATATGAAAATATATTTCGTGGATATCCATTAATACCACATGAAATTTAACATCCTGACTTATGACGCATATGTAGGCAATGCGTCTCGTAAAAACATTGTTATGATTGATTTCATGCATTTGAATCTGACACCAAAGCGCCTGATATTTGCATTGTCAAATGCGACAAACCACTGATTACTAAACCATACTTTAATACTTATACTCATGGAAGACTTATTTAAAAAATTCCTTTATACCGGTGTCGGTATCGTATCTACTACAGCTGAAGTACTTCAAAGATCCGTTGATGAATGGATTGAAAAAGGAAAAATTTCTGAAGACGAAGGCAAGAAAATCGTTGATGAATTCATGAACGACGCTTCTTCTAGAAAAGGCGGAAGGAAAAGTCAAAACGCTACTTGACAAAGCGATGGGAGCGTTCGAATTCCCGACAAGGGAAGAAGTTGAAAAACTGAACGCAAGAATCGCTGAATTGGAAGCAAAACTTGCCGAAAAAATGAAATCGGCTAAATAAGAATAATCTCGCGGAATAAATCCGCACCATTAATTTTTTAATCTATTTAAAATCGTGTAAAGATGGCTACTACTGAATTGATCAAAAAAGTGTTATACACAGGAGTTGGAGTTGTAACTACAACAGCGGACAAAGTAAAAACCAAAGTTGAAGAAATCCAAAATCAGAACGAAGACGTTCAAACTGAAGGTAAAAAAATCGTTGACGAATTCATGGGAGACATGAAAGACCGTCGTCAAAACGTCGAAGGCAAGTTCAAGTCTATCGTTGACAAAGTACTTAACCAATTCGACCTTCCCAACCGTACCGAAGCTGAAGCTTTGAATGCTAAAGTTGCAGAGTTGGAAGAAAAATTGGCTGCCAAAAAGAAAACTGTTAAGCGCACCGTAAGAAAAGCGGTAAACAAAGTCGCTGAAACTAAATAATCATTTTTATTAAAAATTTCCGGAAGGGCGGAATAGCGATTTCATTTCTTTTTCGCTCCCTCCTCAATACCTATATACAATGCAAGAATCATTGAGAAAGGCACTATACACCGGCGTTGGTTTAGTGACTGTAACTACAGAAAAAGTACAAGACATGATCAAAGGTCTTGTTGACAACAATAAGATTTCTGAAGAAGAAGGAAGAAAAGTCATTGACGACTTGATTTCTGATCTTGAAGGACGCAAAGAAGAATTCGAATCTCGCATCAGCAATGTTGTAAACAAAGTTGTAAACGCGATTGACACACCTCGTCGTGAAGACTTCTCCGCCCTGAAATCTCGAATCAAAGAATTAGAAGCTCAGTTGGAAGCGATGGACGCTCCTGTTACCAAAACTGTAAAAAAGGTAACTCGCAAAGCCGTTGCAAAGAAACCAACTACTACCAAGTAAGAGCTCAAAAATTTAAGTATAGGTAAGGTTTGGTTTATTGCGGGCCGCTCGTTCACTCGAGCGGCCTTGCTATTTATAAACAATATTCCCCCGAGGGAACAAACATAAAAAAAGCCGACTCAAATGAGTCGGCTGCGGCAGCCCGTACGGGAATCGAACCCGTGTTTCAGGAATGAAAATCCTGCGTCCTAA
>JAHDCE010000059.1 GCA_020630045.1 Saprospiraceae bacterium
ATCCGGAGGAATTAAGATTGGGATTTCACAAAGGAATGTGAATTATGAAGACTTCACTTTCCAGGACCAATTTGATGGTACGGATGGGTTTAACCTTCCGACTTTTGAAGATTTACCGGAAAACAATTTTTCTTTCTTGGATATGGCGGCGGGAATTTATTATACCGTTTCCCCCAAGAAAAAAACCAGTTATTACGCCGGTTTAGGTATTCATCACTTCAATGTACCGAATGTTTCTTTTTACAATCGGGAAGGTGAAAATGTGGCCCAATTCGTCAAGTTCAATGTACAGCTCGGTGCTCGATTCCCATTAAATGAAAGGACTCAGATATATCCTAGGGTTCTAGCTTCTTTACAAGGGCCGCATTTGGCAATAGACGCGGGTACTAATTTCCGAATCGGACTGAATGATTACAATGGACTCGCTCTTCATTTGGGTTCTTGGATACGGCCTGTTAGAACCGAATCAGGTGCCGGTATTGACGCCATTGTCGCTTTGGCGGGACTTGAAGTATCGAATATTTTATTCGGGTTTAGCTATGATGTAAACATGTCCGGTTTGACCAATTATCAATCCGTTCAAGGAGCGTTCGAATTGTCTATTGTTTATTTAGGCGAATATGAAAACGAGACAGTCTTATGTCCTACTTTTTAGATTTTTTCTTTAGAAAAAGTGTCTTTTTAAATTTACACAAGTCATAATTTTAAACGAATAATAATTTTTAATCAATTTCTTTGATAAAATTTAAATTCGACTGTTGTTTTTTATACTTTAGTACAATCCAAGACCTTCTGTAAAACAACTACCAAAACAAATACATAAAAACTGCCGGGGTAAAAACTCTTGACACTTTTAATTTGGCAATAATTTGATTGGGTAATTTTTTAAAAACAAATGTACATGTTGGTTCTTGGCATTGCGATCGCTGCCTGTGCTTTAGGAAGCGGTCTGCTTATTTTAGGAAAATTTTCTTCTAATAGACGGTAATTTTTTTACCATTAGAGAAAACCAAAACACCGATGCGAGTAAATCGCATCGGTGTTTTTTATTACCTTTAATTATGATATCGGTATTTATTACTAGGGAACTCAAACCTGATTCACCCTTACTCACTTTGGGTAAACATGGGAAATTTTCAATTACTGGACACTCGTTACTTCAATTTGAGAAAATAGTATTTGCCCCTCTTCCAAAAACGGATTGGATATTTTTTTACAGTTCTAATGCCGTTCGATTTTTCATGGAGCAAGTTGCCATACCGCTCGGTGTCGAAGTCGGATGCATGGGTACAGGTACAGCCGAGACATTGCGTCAATTTGGTGTTGAACCTCGTTTTATCGGTAATGGAAAACCGGAAGAAACGGCTTTGAATTTCTTAGAACACTGCCAAGGAGGACGAGTCTTATTTCCTAGGGCCAAACACTCTAAACAATCTATTCAAAAATTATTGCGGGGCAAAATAATCGACATTGACCTTGTAGCTTATTCCAATACAAAGAAAAAAATATTTCGTCGTCCGGTATGTGATATTATTATATTCACCAGTCCGCTGAATGCAGAAGCCTTTTTTGATTTGTATAATTATGACAAGGAAATTATAATCGCTATCGGGACGACTACTCGCTCCTATATTTCCCGTAAGGGAATAGAAAAAATACTAGTCCCACAAACAGCGGATGAAGCGGGTTTGAAAGAATTATTATCTAGTCCGGAGATAGAATGGTCATGAAAATGATTTCTCCGGTTTCTATAATAAAATCAAATGCGATACCATCATAGGAAATCCATTGGCTGGGTATAGGAGGAAAATCATATTCGCCTTGATCCATCGGTTTTCCAAAATGTAGCATGACTTCTTGGTAATTGGAGTCCATGGTTATTTTCCCATCAATGATGCCTTCGAACCGTTTGAATTTGCCGGTTTCACACCCTCCTTTCAAACCGCTGTAGATAAATATCGAGTTGAGTATATTACCTTGAAAACAAGTAGAAATTCCCAATTCGTAAAAGCAGAGATAATGTAAATCTTCGCCTTCGTAAACGGATTTTTCGTATTCATCTCCTAGAATTTCGATGATTTCATTTTCCTCTTTTCCTAGGACGACATCTCCGATTCCGACTCCGATATCGATTTTATGTATCATGTATAAATTACTTAATTCTTTATGAAGGCCGCCGGCTCATTACACTTGCAATCACAAACAAATGGAATGGGAGTTCCGAATAAACAACCATCAAAATCCAATGTAGGAAATCCTATTGCCGGACTTCCCGGATAAGTAATATCCAAGGTAACGGTCATGACCATATTTTGAGCGCCGTTTCCACCATTTTCCCAAGCAAACATATAAAATCCATCTTGTCCGGTGGCACCGGGATCGTATCCCGGAAAATCGACTTCGGTATATACATATGTTCCATTTCCTGCAAGGGACGTATTTTCAATAGAAGGACCACCTGAACCTTCTTGTCGTAAGATAAAACGCAAATTATTCGCCGCGCCTGTATATCCGGAAACCTGAACCGTCAATGTGAATGTCGGAGGATTCGGAGGGTCGGTCGGTGCACAAGTAATCATGGCGGGTGTAATCCTTGATCGCTTCCCGGCATTGCCTGAAATATTGGTGTTTTCTTGAGTTCCATTGATGGTGCAACTTTCAGTGGGAATCTCATCTTGTTTGCTAGAAACAAAAGGGGTGACATAATAAGTATCTCCCATATTCAAATCATTGCAATCAATCGTCAAGGTATAATCGCCGTTGGTATTATCCCCTTCATAAACAACGTTGGCAGAAGCTGTCAGGCTGCCACCGACCGTTGCACCGGCAGCGGCCGTCATCGCAGAGGTTTTATCCGAAACCGAATTAGAAATCGGATCATCAACGGTTACCCACCACCCTATAACCTCTTGTGTCGGATCGGGTACTACCGTTCCGAAATTATCGATGGACAAATCATAATCGATTCCCCGACGACAAAATTCAATTGGTGAAGTGATAGTTTCGGTATGTTCAATATCAGTACAAGGAGTTCCGGAAATACAAATATTATCTAAGTAAAGGTTATTTCCCCAATAAGCATCCACTCCATAAGCTAAAAAACGGATGAGTACTTGATCGCATCCCGAGTAGGCACTCAAATCAATTTGATCGAAGGCTTCCCAGTCATCACATCCACCCGGAATAAACGAATTACTTTGCCCGGAAATCGTTGCGGTAACAGACAATTCACCATCATCCAAAATAGTATAAGTAGTGCCACAATCAGCAGAAATGGCTACCTGGAGTCCTGTTCCGAAATTTGAGTAATATGTCGAGTAAGCATAATCGAAATCCAGCGTGACATTTTCATAGTTCGTCAAATCTATGATCGGCGAAACGACACCATAAGTTTCTCCATTCGCGGAACCATAGTTTTCGCTATCTAGGAAGAATTGATAATCGCCTTGTCCGGCACAAGTCGTCAAATTGGAAACGGTGAATCCTCCCTGGTCATCGGAATTGACCGGACTCCATTCTGTAGGGAAAACTCCGGTTTCCAAATCTTCGCAGTAGTCCAATGTCGTTATAGGCGGATGATATGAAAATTCTTGACAATAGTAGTTGTTCCGAATGTATGAATCTGCAACTCCTCCATTCAAGCCGGTAATTTCAATATAAATAGAATGTGTCCCCGTTCCTGTAAAGGAAACATCTCCTAGGACAACTTGAGCAGTAGTCCCCGGAGCAATGGAAACCGCTTCGGTAAAAGTACTAGCAGCACCTCCGTCTATGGATACTGAAAAAGTGACTGAAGCGATGGTCGTATTCCCATTGTTTTCAACTTCTACGATGGGGACGACTGTCGTCGAACAAGCCAAGGGGCTGGGGTAAACGATTTCCACGATTCCCAATTCGGTCATATTTGGATTGATACAACCTTTAGAGTTAATTAAGGAGGTGCGACCGAGCATTGATGCCCTCATCCTATCCTTTTGTCCTTGGGTAAAGGTATTCTTACAAGAGGAAGATGAATAATCCATATAAGTTTCATACAAGTCGTCTTGATCTACGGTAAAAGGCCCGCTATTCAAATCGGTAGAACAAGTATTTTGAGCACCACCACATGCAGTGCCGGAAGTACTATCGTCCGGAGGAGTGTCGCAAACATAGTCTCCATCGGTTAGGCAGTCCCCATTAAGGCAAGCGGTAGCTCCTTGGAAGGGATGCCAAACGCTCATATAATGTCCGAATTCGTGGATGTGTGTCGTAGAGGCATTGGTATTCAGTCCAAATATATCGGCTAGATTCAACACCCCTAAACTCGGGCCGGCATAGCCCCCGTAACAACCTCCGTCGGAAGTAGAACAGATAGAGCTGAACAACCAAACTCCGGCATAGTCGGAATCAGGAAACAAACCCGTTCCAACTTGAGCATCTACATATGCCTTCATGTTTGCTATTTCAGTGTCGATATCTATATCCGCATAAGTATCCGTCGGTATTCTAAATATACCATTCGTAGCACCTCCGTTGATGTCCCTTTGTGCCAAGCAATATTGGATTTCAGTATCAACGCTTTCCAATAATGCCCTGTCGGGATTGGTTAAATCGGTCGCTCCGTGCCCATGTCCGGCATATGCTCCGATGTTTCTTAATGCGTCGTTGAGATGTTGAATCCCTGCGGTAATTTGGGCATCCGTCGGGTTATCTGTTCCGGCTGTGGGAGTTGTCAAAGATGTGGGATGTACGATATAAACGACTACCGGAATCGTAATGACGTTTTCGTCACCATTAGAAACACAAGGAGCTAGGGGGTTATTCGTCCGATGGTAGATTTCTTTATCGCGGTTCTTTTTCTTGTTTTTTATTCGTTTGAGAATTTTTTCATTCTCTTCTTCGAACGCACGTTGATATTCGGGATTGGTTCTCATATTCCGGGCATGCATATGATCGACCGGACATTCTATGATGTAATCGGATGACGCACGATTGGATAGTGGGGGAATGGAATCGGTTATTTTGGATGGGATGTTTGTCGGGTTGTCCTCTTTATTTTTTTCCGAAAAGGAAATTTGGAAAAATAAAAAAAGCAAGCATCCTCCTAGGAGTGAGAAAATGGTTAATGGGGTTTTCATTGTGCAGACGGTTAAGTTCTAAAATAAACAAGACAACCTTTCCGAAAAGGAAAAGTACAGAGAAACACAATGCCACAATTATCCAATCCATCATTAATGAAATGACAGGAATGACATCAAGTCAAAACTCATATCCATTCATTCCACAAAAGGTGGAAATGTTACCAAGAACAAAAAAGAAATAGTTGTTTTTTTAGGCTTTTTTGTTTCCCTTGCATTAGACATTATTACGAATTAGATTGTATGGCTATAATTGATCTTTCATCCTCACTCTTCTTCATGTACTCATCATGGTAGCTACGGCTACCAGATTCCGTGCATTCATCAATTGAGAATAAAATCTCTAATTCTAGCTCTCATAAAAACAATTCGTAATAATGTCTATCAAAGATAGGAGAAATTTGAATATCAAATACAAAAAGTCCCCTTCCGCAAAGGCAGAAGAGGACTTTTAGAAACTGTTTGAGTTTAGAATTACGCGTTACGATTTACACAATTCAAATCTTCGAATGCAAGTTTGAGTCTTGTTTGGAAAGATTGCTCTGCTACACGAAGCCACTTACGAGGATCGTAGATTTTTTTGTTCGGCTTATCATCTCCTTCGGGGTTTCCGATTTGCGCGTGTAGATAATCCTTTTTGGCGATGAAGTAATCACGAACACCTTCGGCAAATGCCCATTGTAAATCGGTGTCGATATTCATCTTGATTGCCCCGTAGCTGATCGCTTCGCGGATTTCTTCGCGGCTACAACCCGATCCTCCGTGGAATACGAAGTTGATCGGATTCGGTTTTTCGATGCCGTATTTTTCGCGGACGTATTCTTGTGAATTTTTCAAAATTACAGGACGCAACACAACATTGCCCGGTTTGTAAACACCATGTACATTACCGAAAGCAGCAGCTACCATGAAACGATCGCTGATAGCAGACAATTCACTGTAAGCGTAGGCTACTTCCTCGGGCTGAGTGTATAAGCGAGAGCTGTCGATATCCGTGTTGTCCACACCGTCTTCTTCTCCACCGGTTACACCGAGTTCGATTTCGAGTGTCATGCCGATGGCGGACATTCTTTTATGGTATGCTTTACTGATTTCGATGTTTTCTTCAATCGACTCTTCTGACAAGTCCAACATGTGTGAACTGTATAATGGGCGACCGTTTTTCTCGTAATATTTTTCGCCGAAATCAACCAAGCCTTCTACCCAAGGAAGGATTTTCTTGGCACAGTGATCCGTGTGGAGAATAACCGTTACTCCATAAGCTTCGGCCATTCTGTGGACGTGCTCCGCTCCGGAGATACCTCCTAGGATAGCACACTGCTGATTTTCGTTGCTTAATCCTTTTCCTCCGAAGAAGGTCGCTCCTCCATTGGAAAATTGAACGATAACGGGGGAATTGACTTCACGGGCCGTTTCTAGGACACCGTTGACAGAGTTGGTTCCTACGACATTGACAGCCGGTAAGGCGAAGTCATTGTCATTGGCATAATTGAGGACTTCTTGTACTTCGTCTCCGTAAATTACGCCGGGACGGAAACGGGTGGATGTTTTGACATTCATGGTAACGGAATTTTTTCCAAATTAAAATGTAGTGCAAAAATAGGGAAAAGGGTTTACACACAAAGAACTTGTTGAAAATGAAATTGGTTTGAAAGAATAAAATGATTTAATTCAACCTTTTCATTGAGTTTCACCCAAGTATACTCCTTTGAATCAAAACCCATAAGGAATCATTTCAAACCCATCCTTTTTCAGTAATCGAATCACTCCTTTTTTTCCGCCCAAGTGTCCGGCACCGACGGCGAAACAACCTGTGTTTTCTAGGGCGAATTTGCCGATGCGTTCGGCCATAATCAAATTGCGATCGAAAACCAATAGGCTACGTAGCGGGCCTGATTCCTTACGTACTTTTTTGTAAAGTCCTTGGCGGATTTTAATTGCTTTCTTACTTTTCCTACGTTTTTGACGAGGTCTTTGAGTTGTTTGAGTTGGAACTTCAAGGGAATCCGTTCCATGATTTGTTTTTGTTCTTCGACTGTTTCAACGCCGAGCATGATTTTTCCTGTTTTACGTGCTTCCATCCAAAGGACTTCATCCAGAGAGCGTGCTTGTTTTTCGGAATGGATTTTGGCGGTTATCATGCTGGTGACATGCATGGGTTTACTGTTATTCATCAATTCGATATCTATACCGAAAGATTTCCAGATGATTTTTCGATATTTTTTGAATTTCTTTTTTCCCAAAAGTGATTGAAGCGTTGTGCCTTCCGGCAAATCCATGTCTTCTGCTGAAACTTGTTCCATCAGGTTTTCGAGATGTACTTCTCCGGCATATGTATCGACATCATAAATACAGTTGAACATATCTTGTAATCGACAAAAAGCGCTTTCGTTTCCGGTGTGCATGGTTCCTAGGAGATAGGATACACCGGGAGCTTTGGGATGGTGTATTTCCCATACTAAGGATTGTTTTTTCTTTTTCATAGAATTAAAATAAAACGAGCGGATATTACAATAACATCCGCTCGCCAAAAAAGGATTAGTCCCTTCTCTTATTCATATTTAAAAGGAAGGACTTTCGAATCTTTGAAGGTCGATAAAGTCATCAAAGTTTTGAGTCGTTCGATTTCTTCGATTTGAGACAATGTTTTAAATAACAATTGTTCATAAGTAGGAATGTCTTTACAAACGATTCTTACTAGGAAGTCCGCTTCACCGGTAATGATAAAGCAAGAAACGATTTCGTCGATTTCTTTTACCTTCTGCAAGAAGTTTTGCCTAGCATTTTTCTTTTGCCATGCCAATGAAACCAATACAAAGGTCTGGACATTGAGCCCGATGGAATGTGGATCCACATGAGCATGGTAGCTGCTGATCACTCCATTATTTTCCAGTTTTTTCACCCGTTCCAAAGTCGGAGCCGGTGAAAGGCCGATGCGTTTGGAGAGATCAAGATTCGTTATTTTACTATTTTCTTGAAGGATTCTCAAGATCTTAAGATCGATTTTATCCAGTTTTTCAGTCATGGTGATAAATTAATCAAAACGTTTTCCTCAAATTATTTTCCTACACCTAAGCCTTCCATTATGGGAAGATACCCAAGTTCTGATAATCACTGCTGATTTTACGCAAAGCACTAACGAAGGCCGCAGTTCTCAGGTCTTCGATTTTGCGACTTCTTACAAATACATCTCTAATTTGGCGATAAGCCTCGACCATGGTTTCTTCCAAGCCGGAGTTCACCAGGTCGATTTCATCGGCACCTTTGGTCAATATACTTTTCTCTTTCGGTCCGATAACTTTACCTGTCAGTCTTTCAACTGTTCCGACAAGATTTTCATAGGTATTGCTATTGAAACGTTTTTCCATACGTCCAAAACGCATGTGAGACAAGTTTTTCAACCATTCGAAATAAGATACGGTCACACCTCCCGCATTGATGTACATATCGGGAACGATGATGATTCCTTTTTTCAAAAGGGTATCTTCTGCTTCGGCTGCAATAGGTCCGTTGGCCGCTTCACCTATGATTTTGGCTTTGATGCGTTTTGCATTCTCCTTGGTAATTACGTTTTCCAAAGCAGCCGGAACCAAGATATCACATTCCAGTTCGAGAGCATCTTCTCTATTTTTGAGGTTTTTAGCTCCCGGGAAGTCCAAGATGGAACCGGTTTCCTTACGGTGCTTGACCAACGCTTCAAGGTCGATACCATCTTTTTTGTAGATCGCACCTTCATATTCAGCTACACCAATCAGTTTGACGCCTCCTTCGCGGATGGAAATATCAGCCGTGTGGTATCCCACATTACCAAGACCTTGGACGACCATTGTTTTGCCTTCCATTCCCGCTTCCAAGCCGATTTTTTTCATATCGTCTTTGAAGGAACAAACTTCACGTAGACCATAGAACACTCCCCTACCCGTAGCGGCGGTTCGTCCTTGGATACCGTTTTGTTGTACCGGTTTTCCGGTGACACAACCTGCTGCATCTATTTCGCCATGTTTGAATGTTGCATAGGTATCAAGTATCCATGCCATTTCGCGACTTCCGGTTCCATAATCAGGAGCCGGGACATCTATACCGGGACCAATGAAGTTTTTACGGATCAATTCCGTTGTGTACCTCCTTGTAATTTTCTCCAATTGGAACGGCGTGTACGCTCTCGGGTTGATTTTGACGCCCCCTTTTGCTCCCCCGAAGGGAACATCTACGATTGCACATTTGTAAGTCATGAGAGCGGCGAGTGCCATCACTTCGTCTTGGTTGACGGATGTTGCGTATCGAATACCTCCTTTGGTGGGTAATCGGTGATGACTGTGTTGAACCCGATATGCTTCGATTACCTGATATTCATTCCCGATTTTCACGGGGAATCGCATCTGGTATACCGCATTACACACTTTGATTTGTTCAAGGAGTCCTTTAGGAAGGCCGGTATGAGCGGCCGCTTTGTCGAAATTTCGCTCTACAGAAGCGAAGAAGCTAAGGTGGTTATTACTCATTTACTTTTCTGTTTGTCTTTCTAACCTGGATATTTTTCTATCCAAAAAAATTAAATAAACAGTGATACAAATAAAGATGACCAGCAAAAGGGCCACGACGACATAAATTTTGCCGGATTGATACATAAAACCACCTTCATCGCTTGATTGCGCCCAAACTTGAGCTAGGGGCAAACACATTGTAATAATACCGGGAAGTAAATACTTCATTCTGGGATAATGTTTCCTGACTTTCCTGATTAGGAAATGTATAGGTGGTTTTGTTTGGTAGTGCAAGTTGATAAGTAAATTTGAAATAAACAAACAATTTTCAACGATTTTACACGGGAAACGAAATAATGTGAAGTAAGCCTTGCTTAAAATATCTTAAAATTTGGCTTAATACCTGAAATCTAGCGGAACAAGTTTATCTTATTTCAGAATAAATATCGGTACTATTCCTCCCATTGTTCCATCCACCGGTCTTTCAATCGTTTGTATCTCAATGACAATTCTGATATCCAGACACCAAGCAGCGTCCATCCGATAATAGCGGGGTAAAAGATCATTCGCATGGTGTTGTCGAGATCTTCTCCTCCTAGGCCCGGGTTGCCTCCGTTTCCGGGGTGTAGGCTATCGAACATCCTAGGAATGATGAATAATAATGGAATAAGCATAACAAAAGCGATGATGCTATAAACCGACCCTAATCGTGCTTGGGTATCTTTATCATCAAAGGATGAACGCAGGACCAAATATCCGAAATACATGAGCATGGCGATGGCGGATGCATTGAGTTTCACGTCGGTGGTCCAAGGTTTACCCCATGTATAAGTCGCCCACACCATTCCGGTAAGGATACCTGCTACACCTAGCAATACACCGGATTGTGTCAGGGACAATGCTTTTCTATCTTCATCTTCTTTGGAACGGACGGGGGATATCGTGATAAAAAAGGCGCTGAACAGTGCAGTGACCGATATGCCCATAATCGAATGATAGATGATTTTTAAGGTTGTGGCACCTTCAGTTAAGATCATGGATTTGAGTGGTCCATAGCCAATGACCATTAATAATATGCAACTGATTAGAAAATGCCATCTGTATTTAGTGGTGGGTGTAAATAGGTAACGGAAGCTACAAATAAACGCCGCATAGAATAGGATGACCATCCCAAACCACATGGGAACGTGAAAAAAGGTGTTGCGGATAGTTTCGTATAAGATATTCCGATAAGGAAAGGTCATACCATCTTTGTAGTGGATATCCGTCAATTGGACTTTAGGCCATTCGGCATCGGCTCGGATGACATCGATTGTGTCTTGATCGATTTGAACGGCTGCAGGTAGCAAAGAATAGCCATCTGTGGGATTATCTAAAATCAATACGAAAGACGGAGACATTGCATTGGACGGAATGAACTTGGGTATTTCAAAATCGGCTTCTATCGCCGTTTCTGATTTGACCCTGATTTCGTCTGCTTGTATCAGGTAAGCGGAGTCCAATTTGAGCCATGCTCTGGTTTGTCCATCCGAAAGATAATTGGAATTATACCCTTCGATGAAAAGGGTGCCTCTAGCTCCGGAAGGTAATGAATCGGGAAAAGAATCGGCGACTCCGGATTTTAGCGGAACTAAAAATCCCAATGCGATTACAGGAATCAAAATTAGAATAGACAAGAATTTCCACCAGTTCTTCAACATCATCCAAAGGTATTATTTAATCCTTCCACAAATATGGGAATAATACATAAGCTAATCCTAATACAATCAAATCGACTGCCACTAATGTCCAAATATCACGGTCTACAGCCGTATCTCTCAAAATCCCCAGGGCACCCGCCGAAATTTTAATTAATGTCAGCAATATCGGTATTAAAAGCGGAAAGCCGAGAATCGCCATCAATGTAGCTGAATTACGTGCTTGTGATGCTATTGCAGCTACTAGGGTAAAAACTGCGGACATCCCTACACTACCCAACAATATCGCTATCAAAAAAAGCCCCATATCACGAACCGGGCTCCCAGCTACAATGGACAATATAACATAGGTCAACAAGTTGAGCAATACCAATAAAAAGGTATTGTACAAGATCTTGCTAAAAATGACAAAAGACGGATTTACGAGCGTATAATAATACAGTCTCCTGTCAGAGCTTTCTCCGGTAAAACTTTTTGCAACGGCATTGACGGAGGTGAATAAAACGATGATCCAGAACAATACATTCCAGCTTCGTTCTCCGATATCGATAAATCCGGTATAAACGATGAATACCGTTGAAACAACATATAAAAGAATTCCTCCTAGGGCGAATTTACTTCTCCACTCTAAGACAAATTCTTTCCTTGCCAGTATCCAAAATTGTTTCATGCCATCCATCTACAGGCAAAGGTAGAACACCTGAGCCAAGTATTTATACTTGGATGACAGGGATTTTATATTTTGTCAGTT
>JAHDCE010000695.1 GCA_020630045.1 Saprospiraceae bacterium
TTTATTCACCAAAAGAAACAAGTTCACTGACGATTCCGTCCTCACTGTGGGAGTAGCGGATGCCATTCTCAATAACATTCCATATGCTGATGCCATCCGCAAATGGGGGAGGAGATATCCCACCGCCGGATATGGAAAAAACTTCCGGAAATGGCTTTCCGGAGAACTGGAGGGGCCTTATGGAAGTTGGGGCAACGGTTCTGCCATGCGTGTGAGTCCGGTTGGTTATTTGGACAACATGAACAAAGTCCTCCTTGAAGCGGAAAAAAGCGCTTCGGTCACTCACAACTCGGAAGAAGGAGTGAAAGGTGCCCAAGCCACTGCCGCCGCCATCTTCATGGCACGGCAAAAGAAAACCAAAGTGGAAATCAAATCTTACGTTGAGACATACTTCGGATACGATTTGAATCGCACCGTTGAAGAAATCCGTCCGAATTACAAATTCGATGTCAGTTGCCAAGGATCTGTTCCCGAAGCCATCATTTGCTTCTTGGAAAGCAATGATTATGAAAGTGCCGTACGCAAGGCGATTTCCCTAGGAGGCGACGCTGATACACAAGCGGCCATCGCCGGTTCTATCGCCGAACCATTCTACGGTGGAATGCCGGATGAAATTCGTGATAAAGCCATTAAAATACTCCCTAGGGATATGGTGGAGATTTTGACTAACTTTGAAGAGAAATATTCTGAAATCCCTGTTATTTAATTTCTCATGCTCAATTGGATTTTTTACGGGCTCATGCTCATTTGCGGTTATACGGTTTACCGAGTCGTTCTCAAAATTCGTCGCCAACGAAAACATTTGGATGATGAAACTTTGCGGAAGGTCATGCGGAATAATATCCGCGATGAACCCGACTATGACGATGTCATCGCACATTTGGGCATTTGCAGAAAATGCGAGAAGAGACTTTACGAATTAACGGATAAAGAATAAAGATGAAAACCCTTGACGCACTCCTAGGTGTTGCAGTAGGTGATGCCCTAGGAGTTCCCTACGAATTCCGTTCCGCTGAACGGATGAGAAAAGACCCCTGTAAAGATATGGTAGGTTATGGAACCTATAATCTACCGCCCGGCACTTGGTCTGATGATAGCTCCTTGACATTTTGTCTAGCAGAAAGCCTTACCAATGGATACGATTTGAAAGACATCGCCGGCCGATTTATCAGGTGGAAATATGAAGCCTATTGGACACCACGTGGAAGGGTGTTCGACATCGGTATGCAGACCTCCAAATCCATTGACCGACTGCTTAGGATTTTAACCGAACAGGATTTCGAAGAACTCCAACGACTGAAACACTACGGAGACGAATGGTCAAATGGCAATGGTTCGCTTATGCGGATTCTCCCGCTCTTGTTTTATATTAAAGGGAAACCTGAAAATTTTCAATTCAAGATGATTTGGGACGTTTCCGCTTTGACACACGAACATATCCGATCTGCTTTGGCCTGCTTTATTTACCTCAAATTAGCCGAATTTCTCCTAGGAGGAATGGACAAGGAAGAAGCGTATGAACAAACCCGTTCCACCATTTCCGAATGGATGGAAGTTGAAAATATCGCATCAAAGGAAGTCGCTTTGTTCGATTCCATTCTCAAGAAAGACGTCCGTGAAATTTCCTACGAAAATCTCCTTTCCGGCGGATACGTCATGGAATCTATAGAAGCGTCGATTTGGTGTTTTATGACCTCGACCGATTATGTTTCGACGGTATTGCCCGCCATCAATAAAGGACATGATACGGACACTACCGGTGCCATTGCCGGAGGACTGGCAGGCTTGTATTATGGTGCTGACAATATTCCCGAATATTGGAGATTGAGTTTGGCGAGATATGAGGATATTTTGGATTTGGCCGCCGCTTTAGACAATGTTGATTTCGTAAAATGATTG
>JAHDCE010000060.1:0-4236 GCA_020630045.1 Saprospiraceae bacterium
CCTTGACTCAAATCCTTTTTTAATTGCAGCTTGTCGCTCTGCTTTCGTTCCATGAGATTTGCAAGAATGGTCATCTACAGGCATCATCTCACACAGTCTTTCCGCTTGTGCCAAGGTTCCCCCCATTACACATACAACTCTACCAGAATAATAATCAGCCTCTTCTTCGTACTTCCGTCTGTTCAAATTGATTTCAGTAAAAGGTTTACGAGTATGCCCTAATACGTGATGGGCCAACTCATGAATCAAAACAGACCTGACCGGCCACTTATCGCTGTCTTGATAAATCCGATTCACCCAAACCGGATTGTAAGCAATGACTTGGGTTACTGTCTCTTTATCAAAGTATGCCCTTGCATTACTGATTCTATCGCAAGGCACGATCCTAATGGAATAATCGGCATCCGGGAATTCCAAATGGAAAGCTTCTTTGATTTCATCAAGTAATTCAAAAATATCTGCTTTAGTCAAACGACCGCCATTCTTTGGTGCATAGGATAGTGAAATATTCGGCTGGAGAGCCACTTCATTACAATAACCCCAATCATCTATTTCAGACATGGATCCGAAACGGTCATCTTGAGCTAAGAGCGGGACAACCTGGATTGCAAATATTAAAAATATGAATGCATACTTCATGTCAATAATATTAATTAGATTCGAAACTCTTGAGCTAAGTTAAAATCCGGCAGTCCATTAATGAACGGAACGACTTGTATATATCCGTTTCTATTGGGAACCGGAATATTGACTTGTCCTTGTTTCATACTTCCTTGGTAAAGCGTATTAAAATACTTTTTAGCCATGAATTTTGAATCCAAATCCCTTTCGCCATCTAAGGGGTTATCGAGGCTCACAGATGAATGAAGAACAACAAATCCCAAATCATCTTTCGGGCTTAAAGAGGTATTTCGGAAAGAATAATTCAACATATAGGAATTGGGATTCAATTCAAAATCAATCGAAAGCCTTTCTGAACCTGATCCATCGGAATATGCCAGGATGTTACTACTCCCGGATTCAGGCAAATAGAATGCGACGGGTTTAAAAAATATCGAGGGAGAATTTTCTCGAACCGGCTTAACACTCCACATGTACAATCCTCCTTCAAGAATATTCCGATTTAGGCTCCAAGTATTGTCATCCGATATTTCGGATTCGACAAGTTGGGATGAAAATCCATTATTTTCATTGAAATACAAATAATGGATTGTCTCAAAATCCATTTTAGTACTAAAGGGTCCGGCCAGCTGAAATTGATATTCATTAATATTTCCCAAGGAAGCACAGGCGAATTCAAATTGTTCGGAACCAGAGTCGAATTGAAATAAAAGCGGGGATGTCACGGAAGCATTAGAGCCAACCACTCTTTTATGTCCGGGGTCGTTAACTGGCTCATTACTTAATCTGGCACCATGGATATTTACCTTGTATACCAAATAATCACAAGTATCACCTGCCGGACATTCCAAATCAGTCGCAAAATTATTCGGCGTAACCAATTTAACGGTGTCCATCGCTCCGGTTCTCCTGTTAATTGATATGATTTGATAATAGGGTCGATTATAAAATCCGTTTTTATGATTTTGAATAAGTATAACTACCTTATCAAAAAATTCACCATCTGTAGCTTCAGGATGATAACCCAGAAAACCAGAAAAAGCGATAAACGAAGAAAGGGATAAAGAAATAGCAAAAATCAAAATAAATTGTAAAGTCGTTTTCATCTTGAATCAATCTTTTAGGTTAAGAATTCAATGCTCAAGGACAATGTCCTTGTACATGTATGTAAAATTCTAAGGTACCGTTACACAAGAATGGAGAAAAAGTTGTTTTTTCTAATCTTGGGTCGGTTACAAAGTTGATTCAAATAGGTTTCCGAGTGGAAAAAGGGATTCAAATTCGGGTTATATTTATTGCAACGCCGGACATATTAAAAAAGTTCTATTGTGCAAAAATTTTAATGGCAGTAAAGAAAGACTGTATCTTTAGCAGCGTTTCGCCCTCAAAAAAATTAAAATGAAAACTTTTTTTCCATCTTGCCTGTAACGGAAATAAAGATCTTGATATATACTCTCAGAAATACAATCCGGATAATTTATGAAACGAAAAAAGAAAGCACCATTTTCTTCAAAGGAAATCGTTCAGGGTCTTTTGAACTCAGAAGACAGGATTTTCCAATATTTAGTTGAAGTCGAATTTCCCAAATTCCTAGGAGCCGTCATCAACAAGAGCCAAGGAGACGGCATGGACGAAACCACCAAATACAACTTAGCGTATGATATTTTCATGGACGCTATTTTGGA
Source organism: Saprospiraceae bacterium (assembly GCA_020630045.1). Lineage (GTDB taxonomy): Bacteria > Bacteroidota > Bacteroidia > Chitinophagales > Saprospiraceae > JAHDCE01. The sequence goes on from JAHDCE010000060.1 coordinate 2,307, forward strand.
AGCCAAGAAATATATGGCTTCGGGTCACTATACTGAACAGGGAAAGGCGTTACCGTTCATCAGAACCATTGCATACAACAAAATAAATGGATACTGGATCAACAACACGGGAAAGCGGAATTCCGGTGAAACTCCACAAGAGTTGGATGAAAACCGAGAGAACTTGATTTCGAAAGACACGGCCAAAATCCTTAAGGAATTTGATGAGCAGAAAGCAATGAAAGAAATCATTTCCAAGTTACCTTATGAAGACCAAGAGCTTTTGTGGAGATATAGTGAATATTATCCCCAAAAACCAAACTACCGTGAAATAGCCATCCTTCTTGGAAAGGCGGAGGAAACTACACCGAAAAAGGAGACAGATAGAATAACCAATAACCTAAGAATAAAGGTGATGCGTCTGAGACGGCGTGTCCAGGAACAAATAGAAGCACGAAGAGCACAATTCCAGAAACAATAAATTCAATTATTACTTAACCCGGGGAGGATTAAATCAACCACCTTACCCTTTGCCCGATATTGGGCATGTAACAACCCAAAATTCACATGGGATTGATGATTACAATCCTGTGAATTTAAAATCTAGAGCCATGGATAAATTCAGCAACAGAGAAGATCAATTTGATAAGCACATGCAATTTGTTTTTAAAAACAAGGAGAAAATCAGTGATATAGACAAGCTGAAAAAATTACGGCAGAAATTGAATCCTGTTCCTGATTTTGAAGGGGCGAAAGAGTATGACCATTTATTTTTACCTGATGGCACAGGAGGCGGACTCGCTTCGGGTATTTCCGGCATATCATCAGGCTTTAAAATGGCGGCCTGCATACTTGCCTTATTGGGCACAGGTGTTTTATTTGCTTGGGCATTCGGCCTTATTGGTTGGGACAATGAATTTTCAAAATCAGACCTGGTCAAGTTCGCAGAAGAATACAACATCCATTACTCCCCTAGCTTTGACGTATCAGAAAAATCACATTACAATTTATTTGAAGGAATCAATTATTACAACAATGAAAAATATGACAAAGCCTATGATGAACTCATAAAAGTCCCCAACCAAGATTCGGAAATCCAACTCATTATCGGTAGGAGTCTGTCAGGAGATAATAAGCACCAGACCGCCAAGGAAAGGTATGAGAATATTTTGGACAATTCAGAAGAAGAACTCCTCCATGATTTTGCCGAGTACTATCTGGCCATGGAGTTCCTTTATCTCGGTGACGCAAAAAATGCACTTCACTATTTAAGGATGGTTGATGAGACAAACTTGACAAAAAACAATTACTTTTTTAGGGCACAAAAATTAATACATGAGTTAGAACGAGGTAAAATACCAAACGGGTAATCCAAAGAAATCATTCTCGAATATCAAAACGGCTTTTCCCCAAAAGGAAGGCCGTTTTTATTTTTTGTCAAAAAAACATGTAACGCAATTACAAAAGTTGACATGTAACTTGTAAAGACACAATTTTTAAAAATAAATAGCCTATAACGTATTACTCATAGAATTCATCTTTTTTAATAATCTTTTCTAGCAAGTCCTAATAAACCGGACGGATAGCATTCAAGGAGATATTGAATTGACACCACGCTTCTAATTTCCCTTGTCTCTAACCAAAATGATGATTTAGGACTTACTGGAAAGCAAATTTTTCGAGGTATGAAAAATTTAATTGTTCTGGTTATCCTAACCATTGTTCCATTTTTGTATTCATTCACCCCTTCCGGGGAATCTCATGCTGAATCTGAATCCATCGTCCAATCCATCTCCTTGGATAACGGCTGGTTGGATATGGTTCAAAGAGGTTCGTCAATTTGGGTGAAACACGACGGCACATGCGGCAAAACCTTGGTCTCCGCTATCCATGTTCAATCAGGGAAGGTCATCCATGACCGTGTACCGATTCCTAGGGGAGTTTGGGTTCC
>JAHDCE010000060.1:4246-11945 GCA_020630045.1 Saprospiraceae bacterium
CATCCTGGCATGGTCACTATCATAGGAGTCGGTGAGTCAAAAGGATGTCAATCCAAAAAGTCCTTCTTTATTTCCAGACAAGTACTCAGTCAAAAGTAATGCGAAAATCCGCCGCATGGACGATTTGATTACTTTTTGACTTATACTTCAAAGAAGGTTTTTCAACCCGTTCTTCAGCCGGTTGAAGAAGACATTTATCGATTTTGTTGTACGTTGTATTTGGTTTTACGCCGGCTCCTGTTTTACAGGACCGGCGTATTTTTATTGAGGAACATTCCAAGCATCTTCAATTTCAATACAAATCCAATACACATTAACTGGTTTTTAACAACCATTCCCCTTCAATATGCGTCTTTGATTTGGATTTCAGTCTATACGGCTGAAAACTATTGATTATCTTTGCGGTTCGTTTTTTTGAGGAGAAGAATGAATATTCTGACTAAAAATAACTACATACTATGAAAAATTTGATTGTTGTATTCACTACATTAATCTGCATGTGCTTCGTCCATTTTGTCAAGGGACAAGACATGACCACCATTGAAGGTTACGTATATGAAACCGATAATCGGGGATTTTTGAATGAAGCCAAAGTGACTGTCTACACCGTGGAGTCCATCATCAAAGCGGAGTTAATCACGAACAAGGAAGGCTTTTTCTCTGTAGAGCTTCCGGCCAATCAAAAATACCGAATCAAAGCCACCAAAGATATCTTCAAACCCAAGGAGGTGATGGTGGGGGAAAAAGAAGCCATCGCCGGCAAAACCCATTATGTAAAAATGGAAATGGAGCGTCAACCGGGATATCTTTTTGACGTGACTATGGCCGAATCAACTTGGGGAGATGAATATGAAGGAAAAGAAGCATTGACAGGTGCCTTGATTGAGATTTATAACAATACCACCAACAAGGAGGAATTGGTCATTAATCAAAATGAAGAACCGGCCTTCCAATATACTTTCCAACAAGGAAACCATTATACTATAATGATTCGCAAGAAAGGTTTTTTCACAAAACGGATGGAAGCTCACGTCAATGTAGACGGTTGTATCCTTTGTTTCGAAGGTTTAGGTAAAGTGACTCCCGGAGTTTCCGACAACCTAAGCGGTGCTTCCGGACATACTATGGGAACGCTTCTAGCAAATGTCGAACTGGACAAAATCGAAATCAACAAATCCCTAGAATTGAAAAACATTTACTATGATCTTGGAAAATACGATTTGCGGCCAGAATCAAGTGTTGAACTCGACAAGGTAATTGCGATGATGAAGGACAACCCTAGCTTAATATTGGAATTAGGGTCACACACAGATGCTCGTGGTAACAATCAAGACAATATGACATTGTCCCTCAATAGGGCAACTTCGGCCGTGAAGTATATTTTGGACAGCGGTGAAGTTCCTAAACACCGTATCAAAGCTCGTGGGTATGGTGAAAACCGAATCATCAACGGTTGTACGGATGGTGTTCAATGTTCTGAGGAACAACACCAACAAAACAGAAGGACAGAAATCACCATCGTCGGTTTCACCAATGACGACCCGTACAAGGGAAAATCTTTACGCCAAATCATCTATGAAGAAAAAATGGAAGAATTTTCCACTTTCGGAAGTGAAGTCGTAGAATTCAAAGAAGGCGATGAACTTCCCGAAGAAATTAGAAAAGACTTGGAAAGAGCCGATAAGGAGCGATTGAAAAAGGAAAAAGAGGGAGATGACGGGCAAGAAAACGAAACCGAAACCGAAAAAGAAGAAACCATAGAGGAGAAGGTAGAAGAAGTAATTGAAGAAACAAAACCATCAGGAGGTCATTCTTCTTTGATGCCTGAAGTGGAAGAAACCGCTACAGAAATAGTAGAGGAAGCTGTTGTCGAGACTGCTCCTGAAACTCCAAAGACCAATTCTTGGGAAGATGCTTCATCTATCGTTGAGGAGGTAAAAGAAGAAGCCGTAGAAATTGTGGAAGAAACTGTACCACCTACAACGGAAAAACCAAAAAATACTTGGGAAGAGGCTTCTTCATTGGTAGAACCTGCAGAAGAAGTTGTAGAAGAAATCATGGAAGAGGAAACTACGGGAACAACCACTATCATGCGAGAACATTCCGCGGAAGCGGCAGGTATCGAAAAACCCAATCCTGCTGTTGTAAATGATGTTATTGAAGAAGTGGTAGAATCCGCTCCAACAATCGAAGAAGAACCTCGTGCCAATGGATGGGAAGTCGCCAAACCGGCGAGAGATGTAGTCGAAAATCATGTAGAAACCACCCCTGCCCCACCCAAGAAGTCAATTGTCGAAACCGTGGCTCCTAAAGAAGAAGAAGTAGTACTGGAAGAAGAAGTCGAAATTGAATATGATCCCTCCGGTGTAATTGAAGCGGAAGGGCCTGCTGATGGCGGGATTTCATCTTCTTCAAAACCCAAGGTCATGACTCCTGCCAGAACCGTATCCGAAAATTACAATGGATATATGATTGAGTTCTTTAAGTCAGGGGTTGAATTATCGAAAGACCATAGCATTTTCAAGCAATACGGAAGGGTCAATTACGACTTCATTGATGACGAATACGTTTACATGATCGGAGGTCTTGAAAGTGAACGCGAAGCGAACAATTATCTTGAAAAAGTTCTTATCGCACGATTTCCAAAGGCAAAAGTGGTGAAATACGAAAACGGAAAACGCGTAGAATAAGCAATTAGCGCAGTTTTATGAAAAAAAGACCGTCCGGTTACTTGGTATCCGGACGGTCTTTTTACTTTTATGAAGATAGTTTTCTAACGATAGAATTCAAATAACATGTCAAAAGCCACTTTCGAATTATTAACGCCGGACAAAATAAAAATTCATGGTGTCCATTGGAAAACCGATAATCCCCAAGCCGTCCTTTGTTTGGTTCATGGATTCGGCGAACATGTCGAACGATATGACCACCTAGCCGCTTGGTTCGGCAACCGTGGTTTTGCCACCATCGGTTACGACCGTAGAGGCCACGGACAGTCCGGAGGAAAATTGGGGCATACTCCTTCTTATGAAGCTTATCTTCAAGAAATAGATATGCTTATGGACGAGGCAGACAAATGTTATCCGGATTTGCCAAAAATCATATATGGCCACAGCCAAGGCGGAAATTTGGTGCTAAGTTATGTTATCGATAGAAAACCGAAAGTCAACGGATTCGTGGTGACCGGCCCTTGGATCAAACTGGCCTTCGAACCTCCAAAATTCCTTGTGATGCTAGGCAAGGTCATGAAGTCGGTTTACCCCAAATTCAATAATAAAAACCAATTGGACACCTCCCATATTTCTAGAGATCCCGTAGTCGTAAAAAAGTATGAAGACGACCCGCTCGTACATGACAACATTACGGCCAATACCGGAATGGAAATGATGAATTCCGCCGAAAAATTAGACGCTTTTTCAGGAACATTGCCAATCCCCGGCCTTATCATGCATGGAGAAGAAGATAAGGTAACATCTCGACCGGCTTCCGAAGAATTTCACAAACGAATCAAAGGCGATGTCAAGTTAAAGATATGGAGCGGAATGTACCATGAAATTCATAACGAACCTGAAAAGGAAGATGTCTTCAAATATACCTTGGATTGGCTCAAAACGGTTCTGTAAGTTTTGGACGATCAAGACATCTACTATACCATTCCCGGAAAATCCGAAGGAGATTACCGCGAAAAAGGAAGCAAGTTCCTAGCATATTCGTTTCCCGTAAGGGATGAATCCGACATCAAAGCATGTCTTTTGGAAGTTAGGAAAATACATCCGAAAGCCAGACATCATTGCTATGCTTATCGGTTGGGCATGGACAAAAATATGTTCAGGGCCAATGATGACGGCGAGCCATCCGGTTCGGCAGGGCGTCCCATCCTAGGACAAATTGACAGTTTCGGATTGACCAATGTTTTGGTCGTCGTCGTTCGATATTTCGGAGGTACCAAACTTGGAGTACCCGGTCTGATAAATGCCTACAAAACTTCAACCGCCGAAGCCTTGGAAGGTATCGGAAAAGTGGAAAAAACCGTCATGACTGAAGCTACACTCACTTTCGGTTATGACATGATGAGTCCGGTAATGAATGGTCTTAAAAGTACCGGTGTCAATATCCTCGAACAAGAATTCACGGAACAAGGCAGGGTTCGTTTTGGCACACCTAAAAGTGAGTTTGAACTATCCATTGTCCGTTTGAAAGCCGCCATTTATCAAATCCCGAAAGAAATGGCAGAAGAAAAAAAATGGGAAAAAATCACCTTTATCCTACACGAATAAGCCATTAACCAAGTCACAAAAAACAAAACAACTTACAAATCCCTCTAGCATTCTGCTTCGACATTTCCACTAAACACCTCGAATACCCCATAATTTATCATCAATGACCAAACATCATTCTTTTCTCTCATATCAATACATAAAGCGTCACCGGTGGCCGACATTGCGGGTTGCCTGATATGATTCTGGCATCAAATTCCCAAAAGAGAAAGTATGAATTGAACCAAATGAAAGAGAGATGAAAGGGTCGAAGATTAAGAAGGGGAATTTAGTAGAACAGTTACAAATCGTAATCACTTCACGAATTCAAACATTGGAATACAAGACCAAGGAGAAGATGTCTTCATTCATTCCACTGGATGATTTGAAGTTGCCGCCGCCCGATTATGGGCTGGGTGTCATCCCCACACTTTCCTCCGTTGTCAATAACAATGAACGGATTTTTGAACTTATCGAAGAATACAGCAAACGGACGAATCTGCTAATGACCATGCGTTATATGCTCAACGATTCCAATGCACTGACCGTCCTGCATCTTCTTGAAGAAGATCGGTTCATCGAACTGGAAAAAGAAAAACTGGAACGGATGCTCAAACATCCCTTGGTGTTTTCAAAATTGTAATCTTACTAAAGTCGTTTTTCAATATCAATCAAAAACAGCTCTTTGAAAAAAACGACCTCCCCTTTTTTTACGCGGCCCAATTTCAATTTCTTCCACTTGTCTTTTTCTGGCGAAATCATCACACGTCGCTCTCCTTCCAACTGCAAACCAATAGGCATCGTAAACCCATCTACCACACCATCCCACTTATAATACAAATAGGTATTTCCCCCTTTTTTCTTCAGCTTATATTGTAATGTAGGAATACCTTTTTCATACAAGTACTGTTCAAAGAAACCAGTGAAGTCCTTATCCGTGTACTCCCGAACATGATCTACAAAATTCTTGGTCGTGACATTCCGGATTTTATTCTTCTCATGAAAATCCTTCATCATGCTAAAAAACGCCTTGTCATCATTGAACGCGTGGCGCAACGTGTGCAGAATCCAAGCCCCCTTGTAATAATGGTCGCTACTGATCCATTCTTTCCAATTCACATCCATCGGCCCGATAATCGGCTGTGCATTCTGTATGTATTTCCGCTGTGAATTGATATACCTCAACGCATCCTTATATCCCATCGTGCCCTCGACAAACAAGGTTTCCATATAAGTGGTAAAGGACTCATGCAACCACATTTCAGCATGATCATTACAACTGATACTATTACCAAAATACTCGTGCCCCGTCTCATGCACGATGATATAATCAAAGTCCATATCATCAGGAATCATGCCGCCTAAATATCCCCTCATATACTGATTGCCATAGGCAATCGCTCCTTGGTGTTCCATTCCCAAATACGGCGTTTCCACCAAAGCGAATCCGTCTTCCCAAAATGGATACTTTCCGAAGTAATGCTCAAATACCCTCAAGGTGGGTTTTACTTGTTGGAAATGCTTTTCAGACTTTTTCAAGTTATAGTCCAATACATAATAATCCAGCGCCAACCGGTCGCCTTCCGGCGAAATATATTCATCTTCCCAGTGTGCATAGTGGGCGATATTAACCGTAACATTATAATTATTTATCGGATAACCGACCCTCCAATCAAATTGATGGTAACCACTATCAAGAACGGTTTCTCCCACCAAATTACCATTCGAAACACATATCAAACCCTCGGGTACGGCAACTGATATGTCCATCCCATCATCCGGCTCATCTGATAGGTGATCCTTATTGGGCCACCAAAGACTAGCTCCGTCGCCTTCACAAGCCACTCCGATCCAATCCCGGCCTTCTTCGTCTTTTCCCCATACAAACCCACCATCCCAAGGCGCACGTTTCGCTTCTATCGGATAACCGCTATAATTCATCCTTACGGTTTTCCGCTCGCCTTCCGTCACTCTATTACCAAAATTAATGAAGACCGCTCCATGCCTTCGCTTCACCTTTAATTCCCGATTGTCTTCCAATAAAATCGCCCCGTCAAAATCCATATTCGGAAACAAATCGACCTGCAAGGTTATGAAATCCTCCTTGGCTTCGAAAGTCATATCCACATGCCCCTCCAGGTATTTTTTACTAGGGTCGATTTTGATATTCAATCCATAATGCTTGACATCATAACAAGTCCGGGCCGGTGTCAACATTCCCCTTAGCGTATCCGCTTCGGTGAACTTTTTCTTAAATGTCGGATGAGTTTGGGCATCCAAATACCCAATACCACCGATAATCAACATCCAGATAAATAATAATCTTTGATTCATTCCATTTTTTTGGTTCGTCATATAATTCAAAACGAAAAGTAAGGTTTTTAGCACTAAATCAAGTGAGGATCATCCAATACATTGTTTTTGACAATGGGCTAAAAATCGAAAAAATAACGTCAACACAGCCCCTAAAAACCAGCTTTTAGGGCATAAACAGAGTCGTTAACTCATCATTAACAATAGTTGCTTCCGTATTAACAGCGATAAATCCTGCAATCCTTAAATTTGTAACTGTCTTTAGGAATTATGTTTAAATAATCAAAACCTTTCCTTCAAAACAAGGTTAAATTATTAATTCAAAAATCCTATTTTTGCAAAAATTTTCTATCATTTAATTTTCAATTTTTTACAATGAAAACATCTAATATTGTCCAAATCGGGTTACTTGCAGTAATCGCTCTTCTTTTGGGATATATCCTTTTCGGAGGAAAAAGCAGCTCAGCTGATACCGATGTCCGTTCAGAAGCCCGTCAAAGTTTGTCAACAACACCAAAAGTCGCTTCTAACGCCAATCTTAATCCAAACGATGCGATTAAGCCCGCAGAACCTGCGAAGCCTGTCGGCCCAACCACGACTTTTGATTTTTCTGAAAAAGAGTATGATTTCGGAACAATCACTTCAGGTGAAAAAGTAACTCACGTTTTCAAATTCAAAAACACGGGTAAAGAACCATTGGTTATCCAAAATGCTAAAGGTAGCTGTGGATGTACTGTTCCTGAATGGCCACGTGAGCCAATCGCTCCTGGTAAATCCGGTGAAATCAAAGTACAATTCGATTCTAAAAACAAGCAAGGGAAGCAGACAAAAAATGTTACCATTACTGCTAACACCGATCCTGTAAATACAATCCTTAAGGTTTCTGCTGATGTTGAAAAGGACCCTAATGCTCCTGCAACTCCGGCTCCGGCTACTCAGTTGACTCCAAAGATTCAAACTCAGCAGTAATTTGAGATTTGGATAAATTTTTATAGTAAAGGAGATTTATGTCCATTTACTACAAAACAAACGCCACTTCGAATGCATTTCGAAGTGGCGATTTCAATTGAGCTGGATCCGGTTATTTATTACCGGATCCTATACCCGCCAACTTTCGTCTAATCATACCT
>JAHDCE010000696.1 GCA_020630045.1 Saprospiraceae bacterium
ATTCCCCTTAAACGTAGCTACGGCTATGCTTTGCGGCGAACGCCTCGTTGATTCCTAAAATAACGATTCGTCTTTCATACAAAAAATTTCGTGATAACATCTAGTGAAGGGATGAATATCTACAAGTTCGGCGATTTTTAGGAAAACAGATTGGTATAAAACCCCTACCTTTGCCCTACACCAACCCGAAGGGCGTAAATGATAATCGATCGGACATTCAGGGATATTGAAAGGGTACTGGAAATCGGTTCCATACTCCTGAAGTACGGTTTTGACGATTTTCTCCAAAACATCGGACTCAAGTCCTTCATCACCAACCGCAGGAGACTCAGCTTCCGCAAATCCGAAGATGTCAATGTCAAGCTCACGCGCTGGGAACGGCTCCGCTTGGCCGCCGAAGAACTCGGCCCGACATTCATCAAACTCGCCCAAGCGCTCAGCAATCGACCCGATATATTACCGGCCGAATTGATCAAGGAGCTGCAAAAACTACAAAGCGAGGTCCCGGCTTTCAGTTATGATACCGCCAAGGTCATCTTAGAAGACGAATTGGGAAAAACCATAGAAGAAGTCTTCGAGGAATTTTACAAAAAACCTATCGGTTCGGCTTCCATTGGCCAAGTACATCGCGCCCGTTTGCACAACGGCGAAAACGTGGTGGTCAAAATCCAACGGCCCGGTGTCCGCAAGAAAGTGGAAACCGATTTGGACATCCTCAAAATATTGGCGAAGTGGGGGGAGGTCTACTTGGAGCGCCAAGGACTGTTCAATGCGGTAGAAGTCGTCGAGACCTTTGAGCGAAGCCTCATGAAAGAACTCGATTACCACACCGAGGCCCGATTCATGGAGCAGTTCGCCGCGTATTATCGCAAGAACAAAAAATTCAAAGTTCCGAAGGTGTACAAGCACCTGTCCACCGGTAAGATATTGGTACAAGAATTCATTCGCGGAGCGAAAATCACCGACACCGCCAAAATGGAATTGTGGGGGCTCGAACCGGCCAAAATCGCCGAGCGTGGCATCGACATTTATATGTCCCAGATTTTCGAACACGGATATTTCCACGCCGATCCTCACCCGGGCAACATCATCATCCAAGAAGACGGCACCCTTTGTCTCATCGACTTCGGTATGGTCGGACGGCTGTCCAAGCGCGACCGCTTCGCTTTTGCCGGTATCCTTATCGGAATGGCCAAGGAAGACGCCACCATGGTCGCGCGCAATTACAAGCGGCTCGCCATCAGCTATGAGATAGAGGACGATCGCGCTTTCGTTACCGAACTCGAAGAACTCATCGAAGACTTCGGTAGTTTGGATATCGGCGAGGTCAATATGGCGGATTTGGCGAACCGGTTACAAGAGATTATCCGCGACTATAAAATGCGGATGCCGGGCGGTGTATTCATCATCATGCGGGCTTTGACGATACTCGAAGGTATCGGAAAAACCATACATCCCGAATTCAACTCATATGACTTTTTCAGACCGTATGGTTTGAAATTGTTGAAGCAAATTTATTCCCCCGAAAATCTGATGGAGGAATTCATTTCTACAAGCGGACAATTTTCGAGTTTCTTGACCAGCTTCCCGGTGGAGGTGAAAGAAATTTTGGAAAAAACCAGAAAAGGCAGTCTCCGGGTAGAGCTGATGAACCTCATGGACGAGTACGTGGTGGACAAATTCAACCGCGCTGCCAACCGCATCGTTATTGCAATACTAACATTCGGAATATACTTGGCGGCTTCCATCACTTTGGTGGCTTACACCCAATATCATGGCCCGTTTGATATTGTGATTCTGATATTGTCGATTATCGGTTATGTGTTCGCGACCTTGTTTACCGTCAGTTTGCTGATCGGTTCTTGGTGGAGTACGAGGTGATGTTTT
>JAHDCE010000697.1 GCA_020630045.1 Saprospiraceae bacterium
AATCACCATTCCTGACCCGGCCTTAAAGTGGAACGAGGAACGTGGACACTACGATTTCGGCGAAATCGATTGGGACGAATTTTGGAATGTCGTCAAGGGCAACGGCCCTTGTAACAAAGAACGCATCAATGCTCGTACCGAAGCCTTTGAAGGCGGTAAATGGGTCAGGGATGCAGCTATGGCTTACGCCGAAAAGAAAGCGGCGAGAAAAGCGAATGAAATTAAAAAAGCGGTATAATACATTGTTTGATCAGTTCTTTGAGATTTTGGAATAAGAGATATTTTCAAAAATCAAAATTACTTATTACACAGTGTGTTTAATAAACTAGATAAGGTGTTATGAAAAAGCAATGGCCCATCTGGGAAGTATTCATTAGAAGTAAAAACGGTTTGGAACACCGTCATGTAGGAAGCCTTCATGCCGCTGACGCGGAAATGGCTATGGAAAATGCACGCGATGTATATACCCGAAGGACAGAAGGTGTCAGTATTTGGGTCGTGGAGTCAAAACACATCACGGCTTCTAATCCGGCAGAGAGCGGAGAGTTATTCGAACCCGCTCAAGACAAGGTGTATCGCCACCCCACATTCTACGATTTGCCACACGAATTGAAACACATCTAAGTACCGTTGTCATGAACGATTCATTATACGATTACCTATTGCTCCTAGGAGACAATTCGATGATATTGGGGCATCGCCTTTCCGAATTGTGCGGACATGGGCCTAGTCTGGAAACGGATATCGCCTTGACCAATATCTCCTTGGATTTATTCGGACAGGTTCGATCTTATTTCCAATATGCCGCTGAAATCAAAGGTGATGGAACCAAGGAAGATGATATCGCATTCCTGCGATATGAAAACCAATACAGGAACGTGATTTTGGTGGAGCAACCCAATAAGGACTTTGCCTATATCATCGCCCGCCAATTCTTTTTTGACGCATATCATCACGCTTTGTTAGAACAATTGATGGAAAGCAAAGATGAGCGAATCGCCGCTATTGCTACAAAGTCCATCAAAGAGGTGAAATATCATCTTCGATTCTCTTCTGAATGGATGAAACGCCTAGGAGATGGGACGATGGAGAGCCACTCAAAAATGCAAGAAGCTGTTACCTATTTATATCCATACACCTTGGAACTTTTAAATGAGTCCTCCTTGGAAAAGGAAATGAAAGAAAAGGGAATCGGAGCGGATTTGGCATTGGTAGGAGAGGCTTACAAAAAAGAAATCGACCAAGTATTAGAAGATGCGACTATGGAGTATGACCAAGAATTGAATTGGTCTCCCCACAATGGTGGCAAAGAAGGTCGTCATTCTGAACACATGGGCTTTGTCTTGACCAAATTGCAATACATGCAACGTGCCTATCCAAATATGCAGTGGTAATGGAAGAAGTGGTGATTCCGGAAAATATAAGACCCTTGTTGTATAAGGTTACCGATCCGGAAATACCCGTGTTGTCCATCCTTGATATGGGCATCATCAGAGGGGTAGAAGTGGACGAAAATCGAATCCATGTCAAAATCACACCGACCTATTCCGGTTGTCCCGCAATGGATACCATTGCCATGGAAATAAGGATTGCATTGGACGGTGCAGGATATGAAACAACCGTCCAAAACGTACTTTCACCGGCATGGACAACGGACTGGATTACGGAAGACGGCCGCCGAAAATTAGAAGAATACGGTATCGCTGCACCGCTAGAAGCCTCCTTGGATAAACAAGCCCTTTTTGATGGGGGAAAGGTAGTAGCTTGCACGCTTTGCAAATCAACAAATACACGGATGATCAGCCAATTCGGTTCCACGGCCTGCAAAGCATTGTTCCAATGTAATGACTGTTTGGAGCCCTTCGATTATTTCAAATGCCTC
>JAHDCE010000061.1 GCA_020630045.1 Saprospiraceae bacterium
ATGCATTTCAATCCAAAATGAAAAAGTAACCAAAGATAAGGTTCATTTCGAAGTCATGACGTAAAAGATGCCGTCCAAATCGGTAAGGTATTCTTTGAGCGTTACTAAATATCACAATTCAATATGGTAAAGCCAATTTGAATATCGGACATGTTTCCCATGAACAGGTTAGTAACGAACCCACTGGAATATAATTGTCCCTAGGAGTAGGATGGTGATTTAAAATTTTCTAAAAATGTCCAATACATATTCCATATAAAACTCATACGTGTTTTTCCATGTCACAAAACATGCGATTTTTCCAATCCATTAAAACCGAATCTCCTTCACATTTACGAATGGATAGATAATACGCACTTTAAGATCCCCTTGATCAAACTCGTAATCATTGCAAGACATGAATTTATTTGCCAAATCATTAAGCAGATTTGGAGCGGTAATCTTTTTTATCATCTCGATGAACTATACCCTCCAAGCACAAACACCGGAAGCAAGTTTTTCCTTTGAACTTCCTGATCCTCCTTGTGTCCCATTGGCACTAGCCTTTGATGATCTTTCCGAAAATGCGGCCTCCTACAATTGGAGTATCGATGGAACATTCTTCTCAGACGAATCCAATCCTGAAAAGGTCTTTATCAATCCGGGAACATATGAAATATGCTTGGAGATTACTTCGACAAGCGGAGCCACTGATAATCACTGCGAAGAAATAGTTGTTTTCGGTGCCCCGAATATTGATTTTTCGGTTTCGCCGGAAAGTGGTTGTCCTCCATTAGACGCATTGTTCCAACTTAACACCGGTGGTTCGGATATCGTTTCTACCACCTGGGATTTCGGAGATGGAGTTATCATGGAATCTACTTCGAACAGTATCATGCATCAATATACCACGGCGGGAGAGTTCTCCGTAACAGTGATCGCCACAAGTTCTAATGGTTGTACGACAACCCTTACAAAATCAAACATCATTAGCGTATTGTCTGATATTTCTCCCCAATTTTCAGCAGATCAAACTTTATCTTGCGAAACACCCCTGGAAGTTTCTTTCATGAATACTTCATCCGGGATACCGACAAATGTCACTTACTCCTGGGATTTTGGAGATGGTAATACTTCTTCAGAACAACATCCTGTTCACATTTATAATGACAATGGATCTTTTGATGTCTCTTTGACAATTACAAACGATGACACTGGTTGTAGCAATACGGTAACCCAAGAAAATTTTGTAGTCATCGGAGCCGAACCTGATTTTTCATACGAAGCGGTTCCGGGAGAATGTAATGTGACTCAAATAAAATTCACGGATGAAACGGAAGGAGACATTACAAGTTATTATTGGGAATTCGGCGATGGTGTATTTTCCGCTGCCGCGAATCCATCACATATTTATACAGAGGCAGGATGTTACTATCCTACCCTTACGGTCACTACAGCAAATGGATGCCAAGCATCATTTACACCATCCACGTGTATAGAAGTTGCAGAATCCATTGATGTCAGTTATATCGCCATCGGCGAAACTTCTTCTTGTCAACCTCCTTTGACCGTTAGTTTTGAAACAGAATATACCGGAGACGTTCTATGGGATTTTGGCGGAGCAGGATCGTCCACACAACAAAACCCGACTTTCACTTTTGAGGACTACGGTACATACCCGGTCACCTTGACCGCTACGCTACCCGATGGATGTCAACTTTCTATCACAAACACTACTGTACAAATTAAAAACATCGTCCCAAAAATTACGGCTGATGTTCGTGAAGGCTGTGCCCCATTAACAGTAAATTTCCTCGAAACAACGACCTTCTCTGATGATGAAGTTGTGGCATGGGAATGGGACTTCGATGGTCTTGGGTCTTCTACTCAGCAAAATCCGACTTTCACTTTCGATGAACCGGGAGAATATGCAATCACTTTGACCATCACAACCGCATCCGGCTGTATCGGAACAAAAAAATACAATAAGTACATAAAAGTCGGTTACCAACCCAATATGGCATTCGAAGCCAACCCTAGGGAAACATGTATAGAAAATGTGGTTCAATTTTCTGAATTGTCAGGAGATGAAAACATTGATTTCGCTTTCTGGGATTTTGGTGACGGAGGCGTATCGGAAGATTTCAATCCGCTTCATGAATATAACGATACAGGCACATTTACAGTTACCCTCGTACTTGGTGTTCATGGCTGTTTCGATACTTTGGTGATTGAAGATTATATGCATTTGCTTCCTCCCAAAGCCGTCTTTTCTTATGGTCAAGAATGTGAAAACCCTAGGGACATCGAGTTTTTCGATGCTTCCATCGGAGCGGATTCTTGGGAATGGGATTTTGGTGATGGAGGAACATCTACTGAACCCAATCCGACTCACACCTATACCGAAAATGGAAGCTATATCGTAACATTAACTGTTTTCAATGAAGAGACGGAATGTTATGATGAATTGACACAAACCATTACTGTAAATTCGCCACTAGCTGAATTTACGATTGATCCGATGATTTCATGTGGAGCCTTTAAAGCACAAGTACAAAACCTATCTCAGAATGCGACATCATTTGATTGGTACGCACCTGGTGTCCAAGTCATATTCGCTCCTGGAGACGATGCCCATGCTAACCCTGAATTCAAATTTCCAGCAGTCGGTTTTTATACGGGGATGACATTAACCGCATCCAATGATTCCGGTTGTTCTGATGTCTTTGTATTTACGGATACCATTTGGGTAACAAAAGTAGTATCGAATTTCATCTTTGAAGATATTGATGCCGATTGCGATCAAACATTTCAATTCACAGACACTTCGGTTCCGACACATACGGAAATAACAGAATGGTATTGGGAATTCGGCGATGGCGAAACTTCTACTGAACAAAACCCGATCCATACTTATGGGCAAACCGGTTTTTTCGAACCTTCACTTACCGTGACAACAGCATCCGGTTGTGTCAAAAAGAAAAAATTAGTCAACCCGATTCAAATCAATACTCCTTTCGTCGCATTTCAAACCGACACGGTTATCTGCCAAGGAACAATCAGTACATTTATCAATTCATCCGATATGGATGCTCTGGTGGATTACGAATGGGACTTCGGAGACGGAACCACTTCCACTGAATGGACACCAGAAAAAGAATTCACTTCTCCCGGAAATTACAAAGTTTGCTTGACCGGAAGTACCGACCTCGGTTGTATTGGATTCAAATGCCTGAATGTACGTGTTGAAAATCCCATCGCTAATTTCGTAGCGGATACATTGGAAGCTTCTTGTAACCCATTGACCGTTTCCTTTACCGATCAATCTACCGACGATGCGGTGGCATGGTTCTGGGACTTCGGAGACGGGGGTGTTTCCACACTTCAAAATCCGACACACATTTACAATTTGAATGGAGAATTAGATGTCTGTCTGACCATCACGACAGCGGCAGGTTGTACAAATACGATTTGTAAAGAAGATTATATCAAAATCAACGGCCCCACCGGAACACTGACATTAGACCCCGGCAATGAAGGCTGTTTGGACTTCACCTTGGGTATCCAAGTCGTAGGAGAAAACATCGACCAATACATAGTTGATTTTGGTGATGGCAATGCCACTTCTGAAGACGATGCCTCTGATGAATTTTATGTTGAAAACACATATTCCGCTTCAGGAGCTTTCCTTCCTGTTGTCATTTTATCCGATGACCAAGGATGTGAACAAGTCCTAGTAGCGGATTCGATTTACACACAGTTTTTGGATTTCAGTTTTGATGTATCAGAAGTAGAGTTTTGTCAAGGAAGTCAAACGCCCGTAGATTTCTTTTCAGAAATCAATACTACAGGCGATATAGACTCCTTAGTCTGGCATTTTGAAGGAGCCGAAACACCCTTCTCGAATGAATTGAATCCTAAAGGAATTATTTTCAATCAGGAAGGACTTTGGGACGTAACGCTTACCGTGTATGGAAGTCATTGTGAAAAACATCTGACCCAACAAAATCTGATTCGAGTTCTTCCTGCTCCACAAGTGTTATTCACACCTGAGCCAGCTACAAGTTGTGGTGGTGCGGAGATAACCATGAACAACCAAACGACCATTACCAGCGGTTTTGTCCAAGGATGGAATTGGGATTTGGGCAACGGTGATTTTTCAGGATTTGAGAATCCGACGACCAATTACGAGGAGGTTCAAGAATATGTGGTAACACTGACTGCCACTTCGGATTTGGGTTGTACGGCGACTTACGAAACCGCTGTTGAGATCTTTGAACCCGCTAGGGCGAAAATTATTACCGATGACATGAATTTGTGTATCGGGCAAAGTCGAATAATAAATACCATTATTAACGGAACTCCTTCTTGGTCACCCGCGGAAGGATTGAGTTGTACGGATTGTCCGAACCCAGTAGCCAATCCGGATGATGATATTACGTATTATTTGACGGTTACGACTACAGATGGTTGTGTAGCGACGGATTCCATTTCATTCAACCGAATCCTTCAAGAAGCTCCTCAACTTACCGTATCTCCGGATACTGCCATTTGTCAAGGCGAAACGATTCAGATATTCGCTTATGGTGGCGATTCCCCATTCGACTATACTTGGGAAGAAGATCGTCCAGGATTGAGTTGTTATCAATATTGTCCGAATCCGATTGTTAGTGGAATTGATTCCTCTCAAACATATGTGGTGAATTTGGTGAACGATTTCGAATGTGTCGCCACTGATTCTATAGAAGTGGAAATCATTGGTTCCGAACTGGATATCCTAGGGCCGGATCGAACGATTTGCTTTGGAGACTCCATTCAATTGCAAGTGATGGAAGGCGCTGACCCTGTTTGGTCCGAATCCGAATTCTTGAGTTGTACTGATTGTCCGAATCCGATTGCGGCACCGATTGAAACTTCTGTATTTGAAGTTACGATTACAGAAAGAGAGTGCCTCTATACGACAGATATTACAGTAAATGTCCAATTTCAAGATGATATTGACGCGGGAGATGACCGATACATCTGCGTAGGTCAAACCATCGAATTGAATGGTGAAGCGGTAGGGCCGACCAACTGGACTGCAAATGGGAGCATCATTGCTTCTGATGAATTGGACATTACCATTTCACCTACACAGACCACGACCTATACATTATCCAGTAAAAACGATTTGTGTATCCTTACGGATGATGTTGAAATCGTAGTAGGAGAAAAACTGCCGATTGAAGCGCCGGATGTTGAAATTTGTCCGGGAGAAACCGCTCAACTTCAAGTAACCGGAGAAGGTACTTCTTTTCAATGGACTCCTTCGGAGGGATTGAGCTCAGATCAAATCGCGAACCCGACTGCAACGGTCGAAAGCACGACGACTTATCAAGTAGTTGCTGAAAATGAATTTTGTGCTTCTGACCCGGTAAACGTTTCGGTCATTGTCAATGAACTCCCGGAAGTCATGTTACCGGAAGAAATGATTTTCGTTCCCGGCGAACCTGTACAACTGACAGCGATTGCGGCGGAAGACCGCGTCAATTATACTTATGAATGGGCTCCGGCACAAGGACTATCATGCACGGATTGCCCAAATCCGATGTTCAGTTCCAATGATTCATTAGCGACTTACACCTTGACTGTCACCAATGAAGAAGGATGTGTCAATTCTTTCTCGATCAACCTACGAGCCTTATCCGAATGTAGCTCGGATTTAATTGTCGTTCCTTCCGGGTTTTCACCCAATAATGACGGGATGAATGACGAGCTACGCCCATTAGGAATTATAGAAATCACCATGTTCAGGGTATTTAATCGCTGGGGCGAATTGGTATTCGAATCCACCGATCCGAATGTAGGTTGGGACGGGACTTTCAAAGGAAAAAAAGTCAGCACTGATGTATTCGTCTACTACGCAGAAGGCATTTGTCCGATAGACGGATCACCTATTCTCAAGAAGGGAGACGTAACCGTGCTCCGATAATTCAGCAAACACTAACCATTAAAATTCGATCATTATGAGATCTATAATATATACCATTTTACTAGGATTTATTTTCATCTTAGCCACGAATGAGGCAAAAGCACAAGACCCTCATTTCTCCCAATTCTATATCACTCCGTTGACATTGAACCCGGCTTTGACAGGTTTGAAGAATGGCCCGCTCCGTGCTGCGGTCAACTACCGACAACAATGGGGCTCAATCGGCACTCCGTTTCGTACCATGTCTTTATCCGTTGATTACAATGTATTACAAGGAAGTATCGGAGACGATTTGATGGGAGTCGGTTTGGTTGTTTTCAATGACATGGCGGGCGAAGGAAACCTTCGTCGGACGAATATCGATTTCACGACGGGTTATAGTAAAAATATCATTGATGATGGAATCTACTTATCGGTAGGGTTCCAAGCGGGACTTTCACAACACAGCATTGACCCGACAAGGCTTTCTTTTGAAAACCAATTCGACGGACAATCTTTGAACGAAGCTATCGCCAGTGGTGAAGAATTCGCCAGAACCAGTATCTGGAATTATGACCTAGGAGCCGGTTTGGCTTGGACATATTCGGTAGACAAGTACACGAACTATTATGTCGGTGGTTCTATCCGTCATTTGAACCGTCAGCAAATCGGTTTTTTGGAAGACAGCGAAGACCGTAGGGATATGAAATACTCCTTGTATGGTGGTATCGAATTCCGTGTCAACGGATACATATCCGTATTGCCTAGAGGTGTCTTATTATTACAAGGAGAATTTAAGGAAATTAATTTAGGGAGTTATGTAAAAATAAATGCGACAAAAACCAGAAATAGCACTCCGACCTATTTCCAAATCGGTGCCATGTACCGATACAAGGACGCTATCATTCCCATGTTCAGATTTGACTGGGGGCCGATGGCGATAGGAATGAGTTATGATATAAATATTTCCGCACTTACTCGGGCATCGAACACTCGCGGAGGACTCGAACTCGCTATCATATACAAGGGAGCGAACGACGGCTTCGATCGCGGAGCGATTCATTGCCCGGATTTTTAACAATTCCTACTATCGAGAACAAGGGGGAATTCCCCTCAAGATATTTATCCAAATAGTCTTGCAATAAGAGGCGTCGTGGTTTTTCCAATGATTTTGCGGATTTTATCCCATATCAGTGGAAACCATGAGCGCCTTTTTTTAAATTTGTAACCAATCCAACCATTTGGCTGTCTATTTGTAATAAGAAGATAGTCTACTTGAAAAATAAAGACAACCTTAAAAGTTGTCCAAAATGATACGATTACGACATGAATAACAAATTTTCCGACTTATTCGGATATCTAGAAGGACTCGATGAAAGAAGTTCAAAATTTTTGGTCAAAGCCTTGGAAAGAAGCAACTTGGATGGTTTCGACTATTTGGAATACAAGCAATCCACCAACAACCTTAAGGGAATGATGGATGAAGCCATGGCCATTAAATCGGCATTTGCGACTGCTATTAATATCGGTCTGACCAAGGAGAAACTGGTTCAAACCGCGAGGCATTACAAAGGAGTGCTCGACAAAGAAAAAAACCAATTTGAAACAGCTTTGGCCAATCGCCGTAAAAATCATATCGCCGAAAAGGAAAAGGAGGTCGAACAATGGAAGACCGCCATCGCCAAAAACATGGAGCAAATCAAAAAGCTCCAAGAATTGAATGTCTTGTTACAGGACAAGATTGACAATCACGGTGATGAAATTCAAAAAGAAATGCAATTACAGCAAGCTCGGGAGCAAAGCTTCCTAAATGCTTATCAGTTGATTTCTTCTGAAATCGAGTCGGATATTCAAAAAATTCAGACCTTGATATAAATATATCAAAGTACATCACATCACCATTCCATCACTTTAAACCCACACCAGACATGGCGGATTTCACACCCGGGGAAAATTTTCAACGCAAATCATTTTTCAAACGACCCGAGGGCGTAACGGGCATGATATTCGGCATCGGTATCCTAGGAGCCTTAGGTTATTTGCTTTACTCCTTCATGCCTGTTTTAATCGCCGCCGCCGCTAATACGCTTTACTTGGTGGGAATGCTCGTCGCATTGGCAGCCATTATTTATATGATTGTCGATCCGCGTATGCGGAATCTCATTTGGTACAGCTACAAAAGTGTGATGAGATGGATTACGGGATTGTTCGTTCAAATCGACCCCATTGGCGTACTTAAAAGTTATGTGGATGACTTGAGAAGTAACTTGCGGAAAATGAGCAAGCAAATCGGAATCCTTAGAGGAGAGATGAGAAAGATGCAAGGATTGGTGAAAAAGAACGACCGCGATATCCAACAAAGTCTGAAACTAGCTGCTAAAGCTAAGGAGCAGGGCAACTCTAAACAGATTGCCCTCAATACTAGAAAAGCGGCCAGACTCAAAGAAACCAACGCCAAGTACACCGTACTCCACAAAAAGATGAGTATTATGAACCGTGTACTGGAAAAGATGTATCAAAACGCAGAAATCCTCCTAGAAGACACCAAGGATCAAGTCCAACTCAAAGAGCAAGAACGTAAAGTCATCCGAGCTTCTCATTCCGCCATGAAATCCGCCATGAACATCATTTCCGGTAAGGGAGACAAAAAGGAAATGTTCGACATGGCATTAGAAGCCATGGCAGATGATATCTCCGGTAAAATCGGAGAGATGGAACGTTTCATGGATGTTTCCGCCAACTTCATGGATTCGGTTGATTTGCAAAATGGAATTTTTGAAGATGAAGGCTTGAAAATGTTGGAAGCGTGGGAAAAAGAAAGTGATTCATTGCTTCTTGGAGATGACAAGCAAGCACTTCTTAACGATGGCTCGGTAGACGGTTATTTAGACCTGAACGCTCCTACCGCCGAAAGAGAAAAACTTAAAGGCGACGACAATCAATATGATCAGTTTTTTGAATAAGTCTTGAAGACGTCCTTTTATTTATGATATGACCCTTAAGCCCTTTTTTCCAGTCTTCTTATTCCCCAACGGATGGCAATGAAATTGGCGATCGCCGTCAATCCGTCTGAAATCGGAAATGCAATCCATATGCCGGTCAATCCTAGGAAAGAAGGAAGTATCAATACGATTGGAATTAAAAAGATAGCTTGCTTGAGCAGAGTGAGTATCATGGCCTGTTTGGGCATTCCGATGGCTTGGAAATAAGCCGCTCCGATAAGCTGCAATGTCAAGGTAAAGGTCATTGAAAAAACGATACGCATAGCGGGAACCGCCTCTTTCACCATTTCCGGTTCATTGGTAAACAAGGATACCACTTGGGGTGTGAATATCATTATGACACAGAATATACCGGATGCGATTAGGGTTCCGTATTTTAGGGATGCTCGGATTGCTTCTAATACACGGTCCCATTTTTTTGCTCCATAATTGTAACCGGCAATTGGTAAAAATCCTTGAATGGCTCCGAACACCGGAAAATTGGCGAACAAGACCGTCCTGTTGATGATTCCCCAAATGGCAATACCACCTTCCCCTCCATGAATAAATAATAGATTATTCAAAATTGCGGATAAGACACTGACAACACCTTGCCTCACCAAGGTAACGGACCCAATGGAAAATATTTCCCGGACAATCGCTCCGTTTAATCGCAGGTAACGGGAAGACAACTTCATTTCGGATCGACCGGAAACGACATACCACAATGCATAAAGACCACTCGATGCATATGCGATAGCGGTCGCATATGCGGCTCCTTCCATTCCCATGTCCAAACCAATGATGAATACCGCATCTAAAATGATATTGACAATCGCCGGTAAAATCATCACAACCATAGCGACTCTCGGCTTACCCTCCCCGCGAAAAACATTATTGGACATCATTGCCCAAGCCAAGAGTGGCACTGATGGTAATAGAATATTAAAATAAACATGTGCAAGAGGAAGGATATCCCCTTTACCGCCGAACAAGGACAAAACATTGCCCTGCAACAAATATCCTATTGCTACAAATGCTAAAGAAAGTGCGACGGTCAATATGGCTTGGTTGCCGAAGGTTAAATATGCTTTTTGCTTATCCCCTGCACCCATCGACCGAGTGATAATGGACATACCACCGATACCAATGGACATACCGATAGAAGCAATCAGGAACGTAATGGGCAATACGACCGTAATCGCTCCGATACCCAAGGAGCCGATATACTGTCCGACAAAAATATTGTCGATAATACCATTAATGGAAAGTGTGAGGATACCCAATGCGGCAGGAACCCCTTGCTTGCGCAAAAGCGTAGTGATTTTCTCCGTCCCTAAAGCATCTGACTCGCTCATCAGGGCGAAGATAAGCAAATTGAAATGGGATTATAGATTTTATATTTCTCTTAATATAACAATTCTTATTCGTGTATAAATACCCGCTCTGTTCGAACAACTTTTCCAGTGGATTTACGGTGGATAGTGAAGAAATAAATTCCACTATCATTCGTCGGCAATTCAATATTAGGAATCAATTCGGAACGCAACAATTCCTTACCCGAAATGTCATGTAAACGTATCTCATACTTGTTGGATAAAATAACTGAAGGGTTCCATTTTACTTGAATGTTTCCGTCATCCACTTTCGTGGGAAAAATTTGAAATTCATTTTCAATTTCTACATTTTCGACGGAAGTCGAAACACCACATGAAGAAAAGTCAAAACTAAAATCACACTCACTGCTTCCCGAATAATGGAGCACAACTTCATTGTCTTGATAAAAACAATTCAAATCGGTCGTCGCATCGGGAGCGACGAATCCGGGAGAACCGAAGCCCCTCGTACTTCCGATACCTTCAATCCACAGTTCTGGATAAGGTTTGCCGAAGCGAATGGCACGTCGCTCTTCACCATCGGATAAAGTTATCGTCTCAATAGCTACCACTTCAAGCTCATGTGTGAAATCCGGCCAATACAAAACTTGCCCCACTTCAAGGTCAAAATCATATAACAGCTTTTCCTCAGTGGAACCCATAGGGATGAGCCACACTTTTTTTTCTTCGGAATCATTGCGATAAGCAGCTCCGTATACAGTTGATGAACCCCACAAAACAACGTAAAGTTTATGATATTCCCTTCCGGAAATCATGGTATCGCCGCAAACATAAAAATCCGAAGGTATACCACCACCTACTCCATACATCGTATTGCTCCAAGCTGCCCCTGAAGTCGGAATCGGCACATAGTCTTGTGCGCCTAATATTGAAAAAGGAATTAATAATAAAAATGTAAGTAGTTGTTTCATATCTCGTTTATTTTTAATCAAAGTAAACTGATAACAAACAACAATCAATTTGAATGGAAAGTATTTGCACCATATGACAAATACCGGTCAAGTCATCACATTCGCTATCTCAATATAACTTCAATGTCATTTAATTTCGAACGCCAACTCTTCGGAATACTGAGTTCGTGGGTTTTGTTTTCCTCCTTGCCTTTCATCAATCGCAAGTCTACTTTTTTCAACTTTGGAAAAGTCGCCAACTCAACCGGAAATGTACTGAACTCGTTCATGCTTAAATTCAATTCCAATAAATTGGGAAACGCTCCAGCAATCGGAGCCAAGGAGGTCAAATAATTTTGAGAAAGGTCCAAAAACTCCACTTCACTCCAAGCGGACATCCTTGGGTCTAATTCCATTAACCGACAGTTGTGAAAATCAATAGAACGAAGATCTTTGTATTGAAATAACAAGTCAGGAATTTTGACATAAGCCCCTGGTAAAACAGTGTCCCTTAAATTGAAGAAACCGTGGATATATACATAAGGGGTTCCCTTGTCAGAATATTTAATTGAAGGTCGATAGTCCCGTGATGCGCACAGCTTGGAAAAGTTCATGACACCATTTTGAATAAACAAGTCAAACAACC
>JAHDCE010000062.1 GCA_020630045.1 Saprospiraceae bacterium
ATATGGCCTATTGTAATGTGTGATTCTTGAATCCTAGGAACATCATCTGAAGGAACATTAATCAAGAAATCACAAACTCCTTTCATTTTTCCGCCGGAACTACCCGTTAGTCCGACTGTTGACATGTTTCTTGATGTCGCTTCTTCTAAAGCACGAATGATATTTCCGGAGTTTCCCGAAGTGGATATTCCAATCAAGACATCCCCTTCCCGCCCCTTTCCTCTAACGGCTCTTTTATAAATATCATCGTATGAATAATCATTGGCTACAGCTGTTAAATAAGATGTGTTGACATGCAAGGCTTCCGCGAACAGGGGTTCACGATCCATATAAAAACGACCCGACAATTCAGTGGCTAAATGTTGGGCGTCAGCAGCAGAACCGCCATTTCCACAAAATAATACTTTTTTGCCATTTTTAAATGCCTCGACACATAGGGACACTACACGATCAACGGTATTTAACAGGGTTTCATCTTCAAGAATATCCCGTTTCGTCCGTATAGACGCTTCTAGGATGGTTTTGATTCTTTGGTTCATGTTTTATCTTGTCTAAATATAGAGACTCTTCCTCTAGTTGGTTGTTGCATATTCGTAAAACGAAGCTCAAATTGTCCAACTGTTCAATCCTTGGTTCACGAAAGTGAAACGATGGAATTGACCGCCGAACTTTTCCAAGGCCTTCATCACCTGATAGCGTGCATTCCCGGGAGCATAAATCATCATAAATCCACCGCCTCCGGCTCCGGAAATTTTGCCGCCTGTCGCCCCGGCTTCCTTGGCAGTTTCGTAAATTTCATCAATCAATGGATTTGTAACGCCCTGCGCGGTTCTTTTCTTATACCTCCACCCAAAATCTAACGTTTCTCCCAATTTTTCGAGCTTTCCGGTCAACAAAGCCTCCTTCATCCAGACGGCTTGCTCCTTGAGTCGATGACCTGCCTCTATGGCCGATTCCGCTTTCGCGGAAAAATTAGAAGATTGTTTTTCAATGATTCTAGCAGACTCCCTACTTGTCCCGGTATAATATAGTAGCACATTGAAATTCAATTCATCAACATACTCTTGTTTGATTCTTAAAGGATTGACGATTACTTTGTCATCTCCATAAAACTCCATAAAATTGAATCCACCGAATGTAGCAGCATATTGATCTTGTTTTCCGCCGGCAAGCCCCAAATCTATACGTTCGATTTCGTAAGCTAAATGGGCCAAGTCATATTCTCCCAAAGGCAATTTTAGCCATTCGGCGAAAGCCCCCAATATAGCGACCGTAATCGTAGAAGATGCTCCCATACCCGCTCCCTTAGGAGCATCAACGTGGGTAGTTAAGCGAAAAGACAGCGGAGGCAATTCATTATCTTTGACAATACGATTATAAACGCCCTTCAATAGCCCCAATTCACCATCTGGATTAAGAAAACAAGAAGCATCCAAAATCTCCGACACCCCCAAATCCATGGCATTCAATTCGATTTTACCATTATCGAGCGGTTCAATCGTTGCAGATGCATATAAACTAACGGTTGCATTTAGAATCGTACCTCCATACAAATCAGAGTAAGGACTGACATCAGTTCCTCCTCCGGCAAGTCCTATTCGCAAGGGAGCTTTGGCTCTTATTATCATGCTACGAATGTAAGTCGTATTTTAGGAATATGTACTTCAGAAATCCATTGTTTACAAAAGAATGATTGAAGGCCATTCATGTCCGTTATTTGATTTCCTGATATAGCCCGAGCAGTGCATTCGCAAAAGCTCCCCAACTGTATTTCTGTTTTTCCACCTGCATATTTGCCCTGAATCCATCCCTTCTATCATTATTAAAATAGTCTAAAATGGAATCGGCGATTTCTTGGGGTTCCTTTTCACAAACATATCCAATTTGTTGGTGCAGGACAATCTCGGACAATCCGCCTACATTCGTGACCAAAATCGGACAAGTGAAATTGAATGCGATTTGGGATATCCCACTTTGACTCGCACTCTTATAGGTCTGAACAACTAAATCCGCGGCGGAGAAATAATATTTAATTTTTTCAATAGGAATAAATTCATCTACAATAATAATATTGTCATTCAGTCCAAGTTGATTGACTAATTCAATGTATTTTTCTTTAGGCTCATAAAACTCACCAACAATAAGCAATTTTATGTTCAATTGCTTGACCTTCTCTACTCCTAATGCCTTGAGGGCGAGATCCAGTCCCTTGTATTCCCTGATTAATCCGAAAAAAAGTAAATATTTAGAATCAATATCCAATCCTAGATATTCCCTTGCCTGTTTTTGGGGTACTGCCTCTCCCAGATCATCATTTATAGGATGGGGATGATATCTTTTCGATTTATCGGTAAATGAAGTCAATTCTTCAAGTGTCGTTTTAGAAAGTGTCATGAATCCATTAAATGCACCTATAAAGTATCTTGTGAGGGATCTATCGCCTAATCTTTTTTCATGGGGTATCACATTATCACACATGGCAATAGTGACAACATTTTTATTGAGCAACCGAACAATCGTCCCCAAGCAGGGAGCCAATACCGGAAGCCAATATCTGACTATCACTAAATCAGGTTTTAATCGATTGATCTTCCTAGCCACCCATATCCAATTCAGCGGATTGATTGAATTGATTAATCTAGTAATTGAAATATTAGGCGGCTTTTTATCAACAGCATATTGGGTTTTTCCAGGAAATAAAAATGACGGGTACTGGACGGTAAAAGTAATGATGGAAGTATCATGTCCTTCCTTAGACAATGCCCTACACATTGACTCATTCGTATCAGCGATACCACCTCTATATGGATAGGACGGACCTATTATTATTATTTTCATACTATTCCTGAATCATTTCCTTCTCTACCCAACGGTTTTGAGGGGGACACCGGATAACAGAAAGTCGAGTTTTGTTTTATAAAAAACAAAAGCACCTATAACGAAATCGGGTCCGGGCACTAAGATATACAATATGACCAGAGAACTCAGGTAAGTAATCATGATTTTTGATTCACTGAATATCCGCTATGCGGTTCTTTTTCATTTCCCCGAATTTTCACCTTGCGAGTTCCTGAGGCTTATATCATTTCATTCCAAGTATATTCTTATCTTCATCTCTCAAATGGAAATGACACTTGGCTCTTAGGATTGTGGCATTCTATTTTGAATACAAAGTTCGTCATTTCATTGGTTTAAACACGATATTAAAAATCTATGAAAGAATATGATGTTGTCATTATCGGAGCGGGATTATCAGGTATTTGTGCCGCTTACCATATAAAAAACCAATGTCCTGACAAATCATTCCTCATATTGGAAGGGCGAGCTTCGATGGGTGGTACTTGGGATTTGTTCAAATATCCGGGTATCCGATCGGATTCCGATATGTACACTTTGGGGTTTTCGTTCAATCCCTGGAAAAGCCCTAAGGCTATCGCCGACGGGAATGACATTCTTTCATACATCAAAGAAACGGCTGATACTTTTGATTTAAACAAACACATTCGCTACAACCATAAGGTGGTACGGGCGGATTGGAAAGATGAAAATCGCTGTTGGGAACTAGAGCTTAAACAGCATGCGGATGTACCTGATACGATGATTAGGGCGAAGTTCTTTTTTTCTTGTACGGGTTACTACAATTATGCGCAGGGGCATTCGCCCGAATTTCCGGGCAGTGGCAAATTCCAAGGTAAAATCATACATCCACAATTTTGGGATTCATCGCTGGATTATTCCAATAAAAAAGTCATTGTAATCGGAAGTGGAGCGACGGCGGTGACACTTGTTCCGGAGATGGCAAAGAAAGCGGAAAAAGTAACCATGCTCCAACGCTCTCCAGGATACATCATGAACCTGCCGAGCGAGGACAAGCTCGCCAATTTCCTGAAGAAAATATTGCCGGCGAAAACAGCGCATAACGCCATTCGAAGGAAAAACATTTTCATCAGTTTAATGCTATACAAAGCTTGTCGAAGATGGCCGAAAACGATGGCTAATTTTTTCAAAAAACAAATTAAAAAAGAACTCGGCGAACACTACGATGAAAAACATTTCTCTCCCAAATACAAACCTTGGGACCAAAGGGTCTGCCTGATTCCGGATAACGACTTGTTCGATGCGCTAAAGGATGGAGGTGCGGACATCGTCACGGACACCATCAAGTCATTTACCGAGAAAGGAATCCTCTTAGATTCAGGACAAGAATTGGAGGCGGATATCATCGTTACCGCGACCGGATTAAAAATCCAACTCCTAGGAGGAATCAACTCTTATGTCAATGGTAAAAAGGTAGATACCGGACAAATAAAAGCCTATAAAGGTGTTCTCTTTAGCAATATTCCCAATACGGGAATCGCCGTCGGATACACCAATGCGACTTGGACATTAAAATGTGACTTGAACTGCCAGTTCATCGCCGGGTTGATTAATTATATGGATAAA
Source organism: Saprospiraceae bacterium (assembly GCA_020630045.1). Lineage (GTDB taxonomy): Bacteria > Bacteroidota > Bacteroidia > Chitinophagales > Saprospiraceae > JAHDCE01. The sequence continues at coordinate 4,444 of JAHDCE010000062.1, forward strand.
AACGGGTATGAGGTTTGTACCCCTAAGTTCGATGAAAATGAATTCGAAGTAGAACCATTGCTAGATTTCGATGCCGGATATATCAAACGAGCGGTGGATGTATTGCCCAAGCAAGGTTCGAAGTCTCCTTGGAAAGTCCATCAAAATTATTACAAGGACATCAAATCCTTGAAAGGCGCCGATTATTCTGACAAATATTTGGAATATGTTTAAATCAATATTATCATTTTGTCTCTTGATGTTTTTCGCAAGCATCGGACATTCGCAAAGTTCGACAGATAACTCTTTTGATTGTCAAATCAAACGGGTACTCCCTTTTATTTCTTTTTCTAAAAAAGACTTGAAGGAAGCGACTACACTGAAAGATATTAACCCATATTACAAAGCGGATTGGATAAAGGAATATGTAACTGTTGAAACCCGAACGACACAACAAGGAAAAAAAGTCATTACGACAAGTGAAAACGATGTCCTGACACAAGAACAAAAAAAGCTTTTGGCATCTTCTGACATCGGTTCCACTATTTCAATACGAGTTCGATATATCCCTAATAACAATTTGCAATCGAATGATGTAAAAGAGACGGAATTCAGTTTTATTTTTGAACCTGAAACAATGGCGATATTCCGACAAGGTGAGACATCCTTATTACAATATTTACAAAAAAACGTAGTCGCCAAATTACCAGAAGGGAGTTTTGAAAAATATGACTTAGCAGCCATTACTTTTTCTATCGACGAACAGGGAAAAATCAAGCAAGCGAATATTTGGAATGACGTTTATCAAACCTACGAAAACGAATACGTCCAGGATTTGCTACTAAGTGCCATTCAAAACATGCCGGATTGGATACCTGCCCAATATACCGACGGTACAAAGGTCAAACAGGACTTTGTCCTAGCAGTCGGCAATTTGAATAGCTGCTTGATAAATGCGCTAGGCGTTAGAAAATTACCGGTGGAATAGACTCAAAATCAATCCACTTTGACTTCATCAAAAACTTGTTCAGAAGTTCCTTCCATTACCTCTTTATCAAAATTACGGAGTAGGATGACGCCCGGTTTCTTGCCTTTTTGAACGGCAGCTTCTAAGTCTTCCCGGTCAAATTGTTCGCGGACGGAGGCGGAGCCCAAGTGTTTCCACTTACCGGCTTTTAAGGTATATACTTCCAAGGAGTTCATCCCCGACCAATCCAGATAGGCATTCATGAATGAAATTTCATCCGCTCCGTTTCCGGTCAGGTCTCCTTCGTTGAACAAATGCACGGTTCCGAACCCTTCCACATCGGTTAATGCGGGCAGATTGCCGGATTCGTCTTGAAGACTGCATTTGAATTTACCGTCCTTGGTGGTTTGCCCCCACTTTTCAATCAAGGGCTCCATGTCCATAGCACGGGTATCTGTGATTAATTTTCCGTTCACATCCGTCAAGACCTCTACTAGCCACTCTTGTTGGCCATCCCCATTGAAATCTCCTTGAATTCTTTTTCTGGGTATATTTTCCCTAGGAGCGGAAGCGGCGCTTTTTCGTTCGCTCTCCGCATCACTTTCTTTTATGATGAACCATTTGTCATTGACTTTTCTCAATGCGATCAAACCCTCCGTTTTTGTAAAGTCCGCATCCTTTTTCACCCGATGGGACTTGACGAAGGAAAATTCAATATCATCACCGGGCAAATCCAATTTTTCTATATTAGAAATGGTTTGTTCGAACTCCGGAGCCGATGCCAAAGCCTTCATTTTTTCCTGAATCATTTGTTCGCGAGAATAAGGGCGACCATAATATTCTACCGTAGGAGCGAATAATTTAGAAAGCCCGTCGACATCATGTTTGTTCAAGTAGGCGTTCCAATCTTTCAATACTTTTCCGGCATCCGTCGAAACGGCTTTTTCTTGTTCGGACTGTTCCGGCACATCAATCTCCGAATCATCGTTTTTATTTGTTTCTGAAGAACAACAATAAAACAATATCAAACAGCAAAAAATCAGAAAATAAAATGGCTTTTCGGTCTTCATGGAAATCACATTAGGGAGCGTAGCCCTTTAGTGTAAAGGATGCTCCTCGGTCATCAAATAATCTACAAAATAGGATTCCTTTCGGTAAATTTCCATTAACTTCTATCTCAACGCGATGATTTCCACCATTCGATATCTTTTTCCTCATCAGTAAGCGACCATTTACATCATATAATTCCAAATTTGTAATACTTGGATTTAGATTCCCGATGGTTATTGTATGATTGTTAATATTGAAATAGGGTTTGTTTTCTTTTTCAGAAATTTGAGATAGCGAAGTCCCCATGGGCGTGGTAAAAGTATGTATCTCGGACTCAATGGCCACCGGATCCAAACAACAATTGCCGGTTACTTTCCATTCATATTCCGTGTTGGGTGTCAGGTCTTGCCATACATACACTTGATCAAATAATTCCTCCGAGGTTTCCCAAATGCCACCTACGGGTCTTAACCATATGACTGATGAAGAAACCAAGTATCCGACATCCCAATCTAAGCGAGCTGATGTAGGACTTAAAAAAGAGGGATGGACATTCAAGCTTCCAATGAAACATCCGTCGCCGGTCGGAAAATCATTACAATCAGATGAGGAACTACTATAAACTACCGTACCATCATCAACAACACACCCCAAACCCCAATCCGGATCGGTGGTAATTGGCGGCGTGACCGGTCCGTATTTAGACCCCAAGCCCACTATCCAATCAAGGGGCATTATGGCCTCGTATGAATATCTAGGATTCCCCGATATAGGGTCTGTGGAAATACTGAGGAGTTCGGCGTCTACCCAACCGCCTGCAAAAGCATTCGGATTGTAGAGCGGTATCGTTGTACCTACTGATTGATTATAATCAATCATGACATATTCCTGTCCATCATCGGGGATATAGACGAATATTTTATTATCTCCCTCTCGTAAATAATATTTTTCAGTGCCCGGATAATTTACACTTTGATACACCTTGCCGCCAAATTCCACTTCACATCCCTTAGAAACCCAGTTGGTATAGGTTCCTCCAAAATCGTAAAAATAAACTAACCAATGTTCATTTTCCAAAAGAGATTGCGCTTGTATGTTTGGCAAGCTTATTCCAATACAAAGGATGAAAGGAAGACAATAATAAAGCAGTGTTTTTTTCATTTCAATTAGGTTTAATACAATAGATGTTATCACAAAAAATTGAGTATAGCCAAACCGTTATTTTGGAAATCCACTTCGTTATTCCCCTTAAATTTAGCTACGGCTATGCTTTGCGGCGAACGCCTCATTGATTCCTAAAATAACGATTCGTCTTCCATGCAAAAAATTTCGTGATAACATCTAATAAAAAAATAGGTGAACATTTTCCCGCATCTACAATCCATTTAAAAATAATCCAAATTACAATCCAGTGCCTAATTAATCCATATATTGTCGGTAGGTTGTCAATTTCAAAAAATATCAAATGAAAATCGGAATCACAGGAGGGATAGGAAGCGGAAAATCTACGGTTTGTCGGATATTCGAAGTATTGGGCATACCTGTTTATTATGCCGACGACCGTGCCAAATGGTTGATGTCGAATGATGAAAAACTGGTAGGAAGCATCATCGACTTATTTGGCGAAAACGCTTATTCACAACCGGGCAATATTCTGAATCGTGCCTTTATCGCCGACATCGTTTTTAATGATAAAGAAAAATTATCGGCATTGAACGCACTGGTGCATCCGGCGGTATGGCAAGACGGCGAATCCTGGAATGAAGTACACAAAAACGCTCCTTACACCCTTAAAGAAGCAGCACTTTTATTTGAAAGCGGAGGTCATCATCTGATGGATAAAATGATTACCGTTTTCACACCCAAAGAAACCCGAATAGAACGTGTGATGAAACGCGACGAATGCACAAAGGAAGAGGTACTGGCTCGAATGGGCAAACAAATGCCCGACGAAGAAAAAAAGGAAATGGCGGATTTTGTCATTTACAATGACGGCGAGCATTCCTTAATCCAACAAGTATTGACCTTGCATCAAGCGTTTGTCAAACAAGCCTTCACGAAAGATACGAACAAGGGGTGAGGCTCCTCCACCGTACTTTTCAGTTCGGGATGGAATTGAGCCCCTAAGTACCAAGGATGATTCGGCAATTCGACGATTTCAACCAATCCGGTTTCGGGATTGATACCGGAACAGACCATACCGGCAGCTTCCAATTTTTCCTTGTAATCGTTGTTCAGTTCGAAGCGGTGGCGATGGCGTTCTTGGATAGAATTTTCCTTGTAGATTTTATGGGCTAAAGTTCCTTTTTTCAAATCGCAATCATAAGCGCCTAGGCGCATGGTTCCTCCCATCTGTTTGATTTTGATTTGTCCCGGCATTTTGTGAATGACCGGATGGGCCGTATCAGCATCCATCTCGGCACTGTTGGCGCCTCCTAGTCCTAGGACATGGCGGGAAAATTCGACGACGGCCGTTTGCATACCCAAGCAAATACCGAAATACGGAAGTCCGGATTCACGGGCATATCTGGCGGCAATGATTTTACCTTCGAATCCGCGTTCACCGAATCCCGGCGCTACTAGGATACCGGATAACCCTTCCAGCTTTTGCTCGATGTTTTCGGGTGTCAAATTATCGGACTGCACGGTGACGACTTCGACCTTACATTCATTGGCGGCTCCTGCTAGGGTAAAGGATTCGTATATGGATTTGTATGCGTCTTTGAGTTCGATATATTTTCCGATCAATCCGATTTTTACGGAATCGGTCGGGTTTTTCAAACGTCCCAAAAACCGCTTCCATGCTTTGAGATCCGGTTCGCGGCGGTCTTTGAGTCGGAGCTTGGAAATAACGACTTCATCCAATTTTTCTTTCATCATGTATAAGGGGACGTCATAAACGGTATCGACTGTCATCGCTTCCACTACGGAATTGACCGCTACATTGCAGAACAAGGCGATTTTGCGGCGGATATCCATACCGATCGGCTGGTCGGTTCGACATACCAATACGTCCGGTTGTATCCCAGCATTCAATAGTTCCTTAACGGAATGTTGGGTGGGTTTGGTTTTCAATTCTTTGGCGGCAGCCAAATAGGGAATCAAGGTCAGGTGGATGACGATACAATTGTCCTCTCCCACATCCCAACGGAATTGCCGCAAGGCCTCCAAATAAGGCAGGGATTCGATGTCGCCCACCGTGCCTCCGAGTTCGGTGATGATGATGTCGTACTCGCCGGTTTGTCCTAGGAGCCGAACGCGTCGTTTGATTTCATCGGTGATGTGCGGAATGACTTGGACGGTTTTGCCCAAATAATCACCCCGACGTTCTTTTTCGATGACGGTTTGGTAAATTCGGCCGGTCGTCACGTTGTTGGCTTGGGAGGTAGGCACTCCTAGGAAACGTTCGTAATAACCCAAGTCCAAATCCGTTTCGGCACCGTCGTCCGTTACGTAACACTCACCGTGCTCGTAGGGGTTGAGTGTGCCGGGATCGACATTGATATAAGGATCGAATTTTTGGATGGTCGTGGAAAAACCGCGCGCTTGAAGCAGTTTGGCGAGGGAGGCTGCGATGATGCCTTTTCCAAGGGAAGAGGTTACACCACCTGTTACGAATATATACTTGGCCATGGAGTCCGTGATTTAAAATATCCAATATTTAAAGTGGATGTCTTTGCTAACATCACGGGGTACAAAGGTAAGCGAAGCCTTTTCAATTCCTAATGGAATGGGGGGAATTTTTATTTTTTTCGGGAATGATTTAGAAATGTTGTCGGGCAGGATTCTTGCCCCTTACCCAACAACATTCATGCAAGTCCGGATATTAGGTGTTATCACGAAATCTTTTGTATGAAAGACGAATCGTTATTTTGGAAATCAATTTGATTGAGCCTCCTCCACATTCGGGACAATCATGAAGCCCCGGACATTTCCAATGATGAAACTACCGTCCGGAGTTTGGGAAAACGTACCCCAGAGATTATTGAAAATTTGTTGTTTCGCCATTTTCCTTTTTCTTTTCCGCAATTCTCCTTTGTTCATAAAACCCCACATGGAAATGATTTTCCGCTTGGGCTTGGGATAAAACCTTTTTTTATTGTCAAAAATAGAAGCACCTTCAAAATAATCCGGGTAAAACGGTGTCAAAGTATAAAGCGGACTTCCATAGATCGGATCTATTGCCGTAAAATGCCAATTCGGAAAACCATCATAATAACGGACTCCGGGTTCTTTATTATATACATATATGATTCCGTTGGGCGTGATTTTCGGAGTAGCGGTTTTGGCATCGAAGTTACTAGTCCAGTTTCCGATTTTATAGCTATAATCTAAATTCTTTTTGTAAAATTCAGTGTCCCTTTTATTACTACTTGAATTTAAAATAGAGTCTTGATATTCTTTCAAACTTATTTTAAACCTGCCTCCGGCATATAGTTCTTTCATTTTATCCCATTTGTCACCTTCTCTTGAAGCGATAGGATATAAATTGAATTTACCAATTCCACCCGGTGTATTATTAATGGGTGTCGAAGGATCGATATATTCTGAAGAATTGATGGATACGACGAATAATTCGTCTTTCCATATTTTATCCGCTTGTATCCTGTCTTTTGGATCGGGGTCTCCTGAGAAGGTTTTGTTTTTCCCATTAATATTGGCGCGCTCTCCTTCTCTTCCAAAAACGACAACATCGGCTTCTCCTTTTTCTACCTTCTCCATCCGTTCCAATATTTCCTTTTCTACTCGATAGTCAAGGTTCTTGTGAGCTAGCGCTAATGGAGAGTTTTCGCAAGCGCTTCCCCTTTCTGCGAACAAAGGTTGTGTAAACATCAGTTCTCCGGTTTTTCTATCATAAGCTACAGCGTTAATATTGGGATAATCATTATCACAAATAACGACATACTTACTAGAATCATAATCGACAAGGGTCGGGGTCGTCCCCGTTCCGTTGTTCAGTTGTCCGGAGCGAGTCAGTAAACAATTGTTATATTTTAATCCTCGATTCTTATATTCATTTTTTACTTCTTTCAGATTTGAAGCGCCTAATGATATATTACCTTTTCCCCAATCCCAATTCAAAATGATTTTACCGGTTTCATATTTGAATTTATACATGGCTAAATTCGATGCCATATATACTCCTTCTCCATCCGCTGAAAAAGAGTTTTGGAAGGTTTCTTTTTCGAAAAGACCGAATTCGCTGATTAATCTATCCGCTTTTCTTTTTTTCGAAGGTCTCCTCCACCTACGAGGTCTTTCGTCGAAAACAGGCAAAGGTTGAAAATTCACCCTGGCTGAATCACGGGTATCCCTTACATATTTCCTTCTCCTTTTACCATAAGACTCTTTTGCACTTTTCCTCTCCAATTTCAATCTCAACCAGTCGTCTTCCA
>JAHDCE010000063.1 GCA_020630045.1 Saprospiraceae bacterium
CAGAGACACATTACTCCGGAGGTATGTCCAAGTTGTCAGAAGACTTCCAGGATCAGTTGGAAAACGGACAATTCGTACTTGAAATGAAAACGGAGTACGTCAAAGACACGCTGACCAGCGAGCAAAAAAAGTACACCTTCCGATTCCCCCGGAAGGATGAAAAAGGTGAAGTGGTCAGAAATAAATCAGATGTGCAGCAGTTCAATATCACGGTAGCCTACGCAAGCATCGGCCAAGTGGATTATGAAGACCAGGTGGACAAAAAACTAGAACAAAAAATCGAATCTAGCACGCAAGAGTCGATTTCAAAACAAAAACTAATTACTGCCCAGCAGGAAGCCTTGACCGCTAAGGCGGAAGGAGAAAAGCTGATTGCCGAAACTAAAGCAAGGGAAGAGGCTTCAAAAATCGAAGCGACTATCCGAGCAGAAAAAGACCGCGATGTCGCCAAAATCCAAAAAGCGGAAGCTGAGTTTATCCGGCAAAAATTGATCTCAGAAGGACAAGGTGAAGCCGAAAAGAAAAGGTTGATCATGCAAGCAGACGGAGCTTTGGACAAAAAGCTAGAAGCTTGGGTGAAAGTCAATGAAAACTACGCAAACGCCATCGAAAAGTACCAAGGAGATTGGGTTCCCCAAATCCAAATGGGAGGAGAAGGTGGAAGCGGCAACGGTTCTCAGGACTTAATTAACCTTTTGATGGTCAAAACGGCTAAGGATTTGTCCTTGGACATGGGAGTCGAAAAGTAATTTATGAATGAAACCCTGGTTATACAAAGCGGCTCTTCCGATTTCGGAAGGGCTGCTTTTTTATTGAAACAAAAAAGACCATGTCGCCTCCTCAAACGACATGGTCAACTTAACATTTGGTTTTCCCCTTATAGGGGGTCATTGTATAAACGACATTTTTTATGAGATTCCATAAAAAAAGAAAAAATAATAGGTGTTATCACGAAATGGATTTCTAAAATAACGGTTTGGCTATACTCAATTTTTCGTGATAACATCTAAGTACACCGTGTAATAAAACTATTCCCACAAATAATGATAATCCGTCGGTGATGGGTCGCAATCGTTACAATCCATCACATATTGTGAATTACACCCTGCTTGGTCATACAAGAGATTGAACGCTTCTCCTGCCCGACTGCTGGCTTGGACAAGCCCTCTGTCAAACCAACGACAAGACATGTCCATCTCTAGAGGTTGGATAATGTCAAAATCAACGCGATGACGATTGTTGATGTATCCGTAATTAAAACCATTGATTAAAACACGATTTGTTGTTGTATTCAACTTTTTGTCAAGGCAACCATGGCTTCGTAATTCAGTACTGTCCTGTGTTGTGATTTTTATGCCGTTTGTGCACCAATCTATATGTATTGAAGAATCGTCCATTGATGTAATTGATGCGATTTTTTCACCATCAATCCTGGCACCGTTAATCGTAAAGCCTTTGTACTCGACTTTTTCAAGGGCTCCGACTTGAGGTTCGAGTGAACTTAAGTTGTAAATAAATGACCCACCTAAGGTATTTCCATTGGGGTCTAGAAATCCACTAGGAAAACTGATTCGAAAACGATGTGGGTATGTAGAGGTAGGATATAAATGAGAGATATGATCTTCTCCTATCAAACCTTCTCCATCAAGCAACTTTTTTGGAGAAAAATTCCTAGTCATCAAATTAGCTAAATCCATTTGGGCATTAAACAAATTAGCCATTTCTTCTTGGCTGATTTCATTTACATCGTTTTTGTCTGAACAAGAGAGAATTGTAAAGGACAAAAAAAGAAAAATTAGTGTTCGTTTTTTCATGGTTGAATGTTTTGTATAAATCGGACAAAGGTGGGGGCAAGTGTGAATATTAAAGGCAACCTTAATTCAGATAGCAATTCTTCGTGTAACTATGCCCGCAATTTTGACCAACTTTAGCAACATAATTTGGTTGCTGCCAAATCATGTTATGAAGTAAATGATGTAATAATTAAAACATTATTACACATGCAAAGCATTCCATTGGGAGGATAGGAATGAGGAGAGTTTTAAATTTTGACCAACTTCTATGTAATACACAGTGTAGTAAATATATATGTACTAAGTTAACTCAAAATCAAGGAATCCAGGTAAATAAATTTTCTGATTTATTTAAAAATGACTTTATAGGCGATAAATCTGGATTAAAGGCTTAAAAAAACTGCTGGTTTTATTCTAATAGCTTTTGGTAATACAAAATTTTCAAGCAGAAGTATCACCAATTGATTTTTAATCGGAATCCGCCATCATACATCATTATGTCAACAAAGTAGATGCCTTTCGGCAAATCCCTCATCTTTTCTAATGGTAGAACAGATGACCAGTTTTGAGGATGGCTCCCTCCGGTAACTTCTATACCCGCAATATTCCTTACAACATACTCAACATCCTTTCCGTTCGGATTATTGAACAAGACCTGAGGAACACCATCCTTCATAAATATAAGATGATCGCTTCGAATCGGATGATACTCCGGCATGCCGCTCAGATACACGAAAGCACGCACGAAATTGGGAATCCCATGCCCCAACAAAGAATCGGGCTGTTCATGTTGATGGCCGGATACAATAATGGCTTCCCGTACTTCCTTCCAACTTTTCTCCGGAAACGAAGACCACAGAGAAGTGGCCATACCCGCCATTACCGGAGAGGAAAAAGATGTTCCACTACTTTGGCTGATGCTATAACTCCTCAGACTGGCGACTACGGCCGGAGCTCCTTGGGCAGAAACATCCGGTTTCACTCTTCCATCTGTTGTCGGTCCCATAGAACTGAAACGTGCCTTTTCGCCTTTCGGCGTAACGGCTCCGATGGATAATGCGAAATCCGCATCGGCAGGAACTCCGACAGTTCTCCATTTGCCTCGACCTTCATTCCCAGCACTTGTAACGACAAGCATACCCTTTTGTGCAGCCATATCCGCTCCTAGGGTACCCCGATAAGTTTCGCCATCCAATTTGGATTTGTCATGGTTTAAATCTTTAAGGTCGAAAGTCGTATAACCAAGTGATGAGTTGATAACATCCACCCCTAAGCTATCAGCGTATTCTGCTCCGGCAATCCAATATTCTTCCTCCACCGGATTTTCACTGCCGATTTCCTCGGTTTTAATGCAGATGTATGTGGCATCCGGAGCCGTGCCAATCATCAGGTAGGGAATGAAAGCACCCATCGTTGACAACACGGTGGTTCCATGTGAAGAATCCTCATAAGCATAATCATCATTATGCACGATGTCTTTAGAAGGCAACAATCTGCCTTCTTCTCGCATTCGTTCAAAAAAGGGCATGACATCGACATTTTTGAACCCGCCATCCAATACGGCAACCAGTTTTCCATGTCCGGTAAAGCCCATGCTGTGTAAAAGCAGCCCGTCCAACATGGCGATTTGATTCAAGGCGCCACCATATGGGGTCGGAAAAGAATCAAACGATTCTTTCTTAATTTCCGGTGGGGTATAATCTTTTTTCGTGTTTTGTTGTTTCCCTACCGGGAAATGATTTTTGACAAAAGGAAATTTTTGGATGGTTCCCAATTGTTGTGGATTGGTTTGAATCACCGCCGAGTTGAACCATTTTGAAACACACTTGATAGTGGCCCCCGTGCTGCGAAGTCGGTTCAAATATTTTTCGTTCACCGGTACATCCGTTTCATCTATTGGGATACCCGCCCCACGTTTACGGATAATCGACCGCATCGACAGGAATTCCCAAGGACGATATATCGAGTACGGACTATCGTTTTTGTCAGTGAATTCTACGACATACAAATCCGGCTGCGGCACATCAGCCCAAGCACTGGAACAAAAAAGGATACAGAAAAATAATGGCAGTAAGATTTTGGAAGGAAAGGTCATCAACATAATGAATATTAGTAGTACAAGTGCAATATAGAAGTAATGATTTAAAGCCTTGTAATGTTGTCATTCATCAGGCATTAAAAAACCGTATATTTGTGCCGATTTTGAAACGAGGAACTACAAGTGTACGTTTCATAGGATAGAAGCAGACAGATAAATGAAAAATATTAGGAATTTTTGTGTGATTGCCCACATCGACCATGGTAAGAGTACCTTATCGGACAGGCTACTGGAATTTACCCAAACCATTTCCGAAAGGAAAATGCAAGATCAAGCATTGGACAACATGGATTTGGAACGCGAAAGGGGCATCACGATTAAGAGTCACGCCATTCAGTTGGAATATAAACATACTGATGGCGAGACTTATATTTTCAATCTCATTGACACGCCCGGCCACGTGGATTTTTCCTACGAGGTTTCCCGTTCTATTGCGGCATGTGAGGGAGCGTTGCTCCTAGTCGATGCGACACAAGGCATCCAAGCCCAAACCATATCCAATCTTTATCTAGCCATTGAGAATGATTTGGAAATCATTCCGGTACTGAACAAGGTGGATATGGAAAGTGCCATGATTGAGGAGGTCAGCGAACAGGTCGTAGATTTGCTTGGTGGCGGAGAGGATGAAATCATCTTGGCAAGTGGCAAAACGGGGTTAGGGGTAGAAAATATCATGGCGGCGGTCGTAGACCGGATTCCGGCTCCCAAAGGAGATCCGGCCGAACCCTTGCAAGCCTTGATTTTTGATTCTGTTTTCAATTCATACAGAGGAGTTATCACCTATTTCCGTATCCTTAACGGAACGTTGAAAAAAGGAGATAAAATCCGATTCTTCAATACCGGTGGAAATTATTTCGCGGATGAAATCGGTGTCCTCAAAATGGACTTGGAACCCAAGAAGGAATTAGCTGCCGGAAATGTGGGATATATCGTTTCCGGAATCAAAAACTCCAAGGAGGTAAAAGTCGGTGATACCATCACCTTACAAGAAAATCCTTGTACCGAAGCCATTCAAGGTTTTGAAGATGTAAAACCAATGGTATTCGCAGGGATATTTCCGATTGACAATGCCGATTATGAAGACCTCCGCGATAGTTTGGAAAAACTTCAGTTGAACGATGCCTCTTTGGTCTACGAACCGGAAACATCTATTGCCCTAGGCTTCGGTTTCCGTTGTGGATTCCTAGGAATGCTACACTTGGAAATCATCCAAGAAAGATTGTCCCGTGAGTTTGATATGGAAGTGATTACCACGGTTCCGAACGTAGGATACTTCGCATATACCAAAGGCGGTGAAAAAATCCGAGTGAATACTCCCCAAGATTTACCGGACAACACCATCATGGATTATGTAGAAGAACCCTATATCGAAGCACAGGTCATTACCAAACCCGAGTACATCGGAGCCATCATGAGTCTCTGTATAGAAAAACGGGGAATTTTGATGAAGCAAAATTACTTGACGACCAGCCGTGTCGAACTGGAATTCCATCTTCCCTTGGCGGAAATCGTCTTCGACTTTTTTGATCGTCTAAAATCTATTTCTAGGGGATATGCCTCTTTCGATTACTCGCCTTTGGATTATCGTCAGTCCGATTTGGTTAAAATGGACATCAAACTGAATGGTGACAATGTGGATGCGTTTTCTGCATTGATCCACAAGGACAAGGCCTACTACTTCGGCCGAAAAATTTGTAAAAAACTCAAGGAGCTATTGCCTCGACAGCAGTTCGTCATCGCTATCCAAGCGGCTGTCGGAGCAAAAATCATCGCTCGTGAAACGATTTCCGCTTTGCGGAAAGATGTAACTGCCAAGTGTTATGGTGGTGATATTACGCGTAAGCGAAAGCTTTTGGAAAAGCAGAAAAAAGGGAAGAAAAAAATGCGGCAAATCGGGAATGTCGAGGTGCCACAAAAAGCCTTCCTCGCTGTTTTGAAATTGGATGATTAACAACTATCGTGGACAAAAAAGACAACATAGAAAACGACGAAAAAGACGTTTCGCCGGAAGGCGGAAAAAAAGAATGGAAGCCGAAGTGGAAGTATGAAAGCCAACGCTCCAGCGACTTGTTCGAGCATTACCGTTTCGTCGCCGATCCGGGGCAATCCGTGATTCGAATCGATAAGTTTTTGATGGATAAGGTCGAAAAGGTGACGCGTAGCAAACTACAATCGGCCATTCGGGACGGTGCCATTAAGGTGAATGGGAACAACATCAAACCCAATCACAAAATCAGGCCGAACGATGTCGTAACGATTTTACTTCCTAATCCTCCTGAAGTAGATGTGCCGGTTACACCGGAAAATATTCCGCTGGACATCATCTATGAAGATGATGATGTAATGGTCATCAATAAACCTGCCGGCATGGTGGTTCATCCCGGTGTTGGACATGTGAGCGGCACCTTGGTCAATGCATTATCTTGGTACTTACGTGAACAAGGGAGCAACCTCCCTTTTAAAGATGGTTATGTGAGCCGGCCGGGCTTGGTGCATCGGATAGACAAAGACACTTCCGGACTTTTGGTCACCGCCAAGAATGAGTACGCCATGAGCCACTTGTCCAACCAATTTTTCCGACATACCATTCATCGGAGATATTGGGCCTTGGTATGGGGCGGATTCGATGGTGAACTGGAAGGAACGCTTAAACTCAACATCGGACGAGATCCTTACAATCGCCTTCATCAGCGGGTTTTCCCGGAAGGGGATATGGGTAAATATGCTTGCACTCATTACAAGGTACTAGAAGATTTATATTACGTCAGTTTGGTGGAATGTGCCCTCGAAACCGGAAGGACCCACCAAATCCGTGTCCACATGAAATACTTGGGACACACGTTGTTCAATGATGCCAAATACGGCGGCGACCAGATATTAAAAGGAACGGTATTCTCCAAATACAAGCAATTCGTTGACAATGCATTCAAGTTGATGCCTCGGCAGGCTTTACATGCCAAGTCGCTAGGGTTCGTACACCCGAAAACCGGCGAGCAAATGATGTTTGAAGTCGATTTGCCGGATGATTTTGCCGCTTGTATCGAAAAATGGAGAAAGTATTTATCGTCAAGAAAAAGTTGATGCTCCGCATCTTGAATTTAGTAAATATGTTGAAGAAAAATCCAATATGCCTGATCACGCTCTTACTAGGAGCAGGACTTCTGTTTTCTGCCTGTAACCTAGAGCAAGACATCAATGTAGACCTACCCGAATATGAAAGTGAATTGGTCGTGGAGTGCTACATAGAACCGGGTAAACCATATCGTTTGTTGTTGTCTGAAAGTTTGGAGTATTTCGCGAATGTGGATGAGAACTTTTTGATAGAAAATGCTTCTGTCGTCATCACACATCGTGATACGGATATCGAATTGAATTCGGGTACGTTCTTTGATTTGGAGTTCAATAAGTTTTTTAATTTCCAAAGCCCTGAAATCGTCCCTGATCATTATGGAGAAGACTTTTCTATCCGGATAGAAGACGAACGAGGGCGCATTCTTACGGGAACCACCAAGCTACTACCGATAATCCCCATTGACTCCCTGGTATTAAATTATGACGATACTGGCGAAAATGCCTTAGTGTTAACTTACTTCACCGACCCACAAGATGAGGAGAACTTCTATCGCCGGATGTTACATGACGGTGAGTCCATCGACGGGGGAGTGTTACAGCAAGACTTTATTACGGACGACAACCTAGGGGCTGAAGACGGAGTATATGTATTCGGTACCGGATTTGACTATATGGAAGGAGATACGGTTTACTCCGCCTTGTTCCACATCGAACAAGAATATTACGATTTTCTCTTGTCCACCTTCGATGCCCAGAACGCCAACGCGAACCCTTTCGCCACGGCATCTTCCATTCGAAGCAATGTCGAAGGAGGAATCGGTATTTTCACCGGATTGTCTTTTGATCGGGATACGGTCATCATCGGGCAATGATAAACCCATGCCCGACGTTTTCATAAGATGCTTGTTCAAAGATAAAACGTCGGAATTCAATGATGCGATTTAATCAACTTCTTGTCCTACTTTTATTATCGGGTTGTTTTGCTTGCGGGACGACCGCACAACACAAAGACTCCACTTTCGTGGAATTGGACAACGACTTCTATGAAAAGGCTTGGAATATTGAAGTAGAAGGGACGGCGATCGCCGTTGACCCGTTACAACAATTTTACATCACGACCCCGGACAACCAGTTCCTCAAATTTTCCCCGGAAGGGGAGCAAGTGTTCAATTATGGCGACCGCTTGTCGGGTGACATCGCCCTAGTAGATGTCATCGACCCGTTCAATATCATGCTCTATTATCAGGAGTTTGAAAATGTCGTCGTTCTGGATCGAACGCTGACCGTTACCGGAAATATTGATTTGTACCAAACCGAAATACCCGATATCGGATGTGTCGGACTTTCGTCCGACAGGACAGTCTGGATGTATGACCCGGTAGAATTGCAACTCAAACGAATCGGTAAAGCCGGAGCGGTGATTTACGAAAGCCCACCATTGTTCCAATTGGACGGAGCCGCCCCGACTCGTATGATGGAACGCAATGGACAGGTTTACTTACTGGTAGATAGTGTCGGTTTGTACCAGTTCGATTTGTTCGGCGCTTTCATTAGACAAATCGAATTGGACATTCGGGGGGATTTCAATATCCGCGATGAAAAAGTCATGTGGTGGAATGAAAATGGCGTTCACGTATTTGACCTGACGACCGACCGTAAATCCTTACTGCCGCTACCGATCGACAAGTCGCTCATCATTGATTTGGAGGTAGGTAAAAACGGTGTGTATCTCCTTACGGAGAATGGCGTTACTTTTTATTCTTATAAAAAATAAAACCCGCTCCGACTTACGTCGAAACGGGTTCGTGGATGATGTGATATCAAATTTACGACCTCATCGAACTATAGTTCGATGGCCTTGATTTCGTTCACCAATGCGTGTCGGTCGGTTTCCAACATTTCCATCAAGTCGAAGACCTTGTCACTGAAACCTGACAGTGCGAAGACCTTATTTTGAGGGAACTGCATAGAACCGTATCCTTGCAAGTCGAAGGAGTAAATGAACGGATTCGCTCCTGTACGCGTCTTGTACGCTTCGAAGGCCTTGTTCGGCGTGTTTCCACCGATCCATCCTTGCATGTCGGATAGGATAATGATACGCTCGTACTTATACTTCGCCTTCTCGAAGATGGAGTGGAAGTTGGTACCGCCTGAAGACGCACTCTTGATCAAACGGTCTGCAATGCTCATCGCCGCGTCACCGAAGTAGGGCTTCAAGTAGGAAGCGCTGTCGGAGAATCGCATCATATCCGCGTCATTGGACTTGTAAAGGATTGCCGCGAAGATCGCTCCGATTTCAATCGGCTTCTTTCCGATGGACTTGTTCACACCCCAAGTCATAGACCCGGAGTCATCCAATACGACCAAGGTACGACCATCGAATACCGGTACATTGTCCATAGAGATCTCCAATGCTTCCGCCAATGCCTTTTCCAACATACGGCTCGCCTTCTTTGGCAAGTCCGCACTACGAATCGCATCCATAGCGGTCAAGAAGCGGAAAGGCAACACCTTACTCTTCTTGATACGGCTTCGATCCGTCAATTGTGCGACGACAGTTTCCATCATACCCGGTGCTTGCTCCGCGATGTTTCGTAGGTTACGTAGCAATGCGAAGTATCCCAAACGGTTTCCGGAAAGAAGCTCAGTCCATACAGCGGCCTTTTGTTCCTTCTTTTGATCCGCAGTTTCGGCCTTTTGTCCGGCTTGTGTCAACTTCGCTTCCCAAGTGTTTTGAGCGCGTAGTGTGTCATTCACCAGTTCTTGTAGAGCCTTGGCGTTACGCTTGGTCGGCGTAGGGTGAACCAAGTTCACCAAATCGATCAACTTCACCGCCTTGCTTTCGCCTCGGTACTTCGCCAATTGGTAACCGTCGAACTTGTCGAAAGCGTTTGCGAAACCCTTCTTCATCGCATTCGGTATGGTCTTACCACCCTTAGCGAAGTAGTACGCCGTGATTTCCAACATGTCATCCGGACGTGCTACGATACGGTCGTAGAATGCCTTCGCCCATGGTTGACCGGATGCGTAAGCCGCCAATTCAGCCGCCAACACATGCGTAATGGATCGCATCCCGAATGTGTTCCGTGCATAAACCGCCGCCTTCGCCGCGAATTCCGAATCCACCTCCGTCAACAACTTGACCAGCTCTCCGAATGTCGTTTTGGCATCCCGGTAAAATTGGTTTTGCGCGAATGAAGTTAGCAGGATTCCCGCTAGCTTGGTTTCAGGTGTTTGTGCATAGGCTTGGCCCCCCGCACGGTTGGTCACCTTCTTGTTACGTGTCTTCTTGATGTTGAACAATGACATGAAACGGGTTTTAAAATTAAAAAATGATGTAATTGGATATTAAGTACCCAGCCATTAAATAATCAAGGAATATGCTTTTCGGGTATTTTTGTCCAGGTACTTATAGTAATCCCATTGGACATATTCCGACCGGTCAAGAATGGTATTACTTTCCTTCTTGACAAAAAATATTGGCCAAATAAATAGCGACTATAATTCGGTAATGTGTGTGAAAGGCAGAGTCAAAAACACCGAAGCTTAACTCCTTTTTCTCTATTCTGTTTTGCGAAGTGTTTGTTGAAAAATCCTTACTCCGCTCTCTCTGAAATATCCTATGTTATACCGAATGCGATAAAGGTCGTCATCACCGACAAAAACCTCATTAGGAAGACTGGTCGGCCAGCTGTACTTCGGGTGATCCGAAGGCGTTACAAGAGGGTCCATTCCCCATGCATTCTGAGTTTCTCCCATGTACTCCAATGGAGTATGTACTAAATTCTCATCATCAACATAGAAATAAATCCAATTTTCTTCGTGTGTTGTTATGTCAAATGACCCAAACGCCTCAACGATATATTCTGTTAAAATAACGGCACGAATATTCACTTGGAAATCATCATAAGGACCGAAGGGATAAAAATAAGAGTCCTCTGTCAGATACGTCCCTTCTAGCCTCGGTAATAAATTTATTGTAGTTTGCTCCGATGATCGAACTGTTGTGTTATTCACGTATTCTAAGTCATATGTTAGAATGAATTTCCCTCCCAGGGCCATGCCCATATCTGTTGGCGGCATTGGAACTCCATCTATTGATAATCCCGATCGTAATTCCAATGTCGTAAATTCAAAGGAAATGTCATATGGTGTTAATTCGGGCAATGGTAAATCCTTTGTTGTCAAAACAACCTGATTTGATGTACTTGATACGCCTTGATATTGTACATTAACATGAATAGACCTGATTTGTAAATCATAGCTATTGTGTATTCTTAAAGAGATCGAATGTTTTTGCTCATATTCTTGAGAAAGACAATTCAAACTAGGTGTAATGTCTGAAACATAACTCAAGGTTAACTCTTCTTCCTTGTCAATGGATTCTTCTTTGCACCCGACAATTAAAATTGTGGTGATGAAAAGAAAATAAATGAAATTTTTCATGATTATATTGAAATTTTTGGTGCGATTCCAATATACAATGAATAGACATGTTAGTTGTCATTTTCCATCCAATTTAAATTTCAAAAAATAGAACTCCTGACGGGACTCGAACCCGCAATTAGACGATAGAAAGTCGCCTGCCTTGACCCAATTTGGCTACAGGAGCGTTTTTAGTTAATAGTTAAGGTCAACTTTTCACTCTTCACTTTTTACTAAAAAAGAAGCTCGTACAGGATTCGAACCTGTGCCTCCGGAGTCAAATTCCGGAATCTTCGACCGCTGGACTAACGAGCCTGATAAAATATGATATTTGAACTTTGAAATACGGAAAATTAAATCGTCGATGTGGTAGGACTCGAACCTACGACCCCCTGATTAAAAGTCAGGTGCTACC
>JAHDCE010000064.1 GCA_020630045.1 Saprospiraceae bacterium
CGTAGCTACGTTTAAGGGGAATAACGAAGTGGATTTCTAAAATAACGGTTTGGCTGTACTCAATTTTTCGTGATAACATCTAATATATGGGATGATATTGTTACCAATATTCGACTTAGTCGTCATATTAATGCAAATCGAAATTCAATTTTATTACAAACACAACATCATGAAAAATCAATTTCTTTTGTTTTTATTAATGGGCATGGTCTTTTTTGTCGCATGCGGCCCTGCTACCGAATCCGCTCCTGACAACAATCCTTCCGTAGAAGCAGAAACACCTCCTCCGGCTCCTGAGAAGAAGATGACTCAAGATGCATTCCGTGACATTGATTTCGGAATGAGCGTCAACGAGGTAAAATCCAAGGAAGGCGATCAACCGTCTGAAGAAGAAGAAGGTTTTCTTTTGTATTCACACGACTTGAATGATACGGAATTCATGGACGTTTCTTACACTTTTGCCGAAGGTGCCTTATCACAAATTTCTGCGGAAATATTCGCAGATAATCCCGAATCGGCAAAGTCTCACTTTCAAAAATTTTCAAGTAGGTTCAACAATGAGTGTGTCCAACATGGAAACATTTGGGATTGTGAAACGACTACCGGGCAGTTTTCAGTATTTGCCAAATTGTTAGATGAGAAAAGTCCAGGAGTTTCTGTGACTTGGGAAAAGCGTTAATACGCTTATTAAAATTCGTTAAAAAGTGGCGTCATGATTCCTTTGAATTCATATTGTCCCTAACCTTCAAACATGGGATGTTACCATAGATAGAGTATCAAACATTAAAAGTAACATCTATTACATTCACATTTAAATCTTGAAATTATGAAAAAGCTATTAATGATATTGGGCATCTTCGCTATAGTAGCGACTTTGGCTCCCGTTAATGTTTCCGCTCAAAGCGGAATGACAAAAGAGGAACGTGAAAAGATTCGTGCCGAAAGACGTGCTGAGAGAGAAGTCATCAAAAAAGAAATCACTGTAGAACGTGAAACCGCCAAAAAGGAAGCCAAGGCGTTACGTGCGGAATGGAAATTGAAAAATGAGGAAATCCGCAAGGAACGTAAAGCTGCTCAAGAAGTCGCAAAAGCGGAGCGTGAGGCAGATCGTGAAATCAAGAAAGCGGAGCGTGAGATTACCAAGGGCGAGCGAGAGACAGATCGCGAAATCAAAAAAGCCGAATTAGATGCGGCAAAAGAAGAACGCAAAGAAATCCGTGAGGCCAAAAAGGTGGAACTCAAGGAAGAACGACTTGAGAAAAAGGAGGAACTGAAAGCCAAAATCCAAGAGAAGAAAGATGCTGTCAAAGAAAAAATCAAGGAGAAAAAGGAAGCTCTCCAAGAGAAAAAAGGAAAAGGCAAGGGCAAAGGAAAGGGCAGACCGGAAACTACGCCGGGTAAAGTAAAAGAGCTGGATGCTTCAAAGCCGAGCAAAGGAAAGGCTAAGCACTAATCTTTAGTGTATAAAACAAAACGGGCTGCTTGATTGGATTCAAGCAGCCCGTTCTTTTTATGGCGAATGTCGTTTATTGATTCGATGTTTTGTCCGCTTGCGAGAACCAGCGTTTCATTATTTCACAGTCCCTATATTTTTCATCTACTCGGACATATGTATTCGAAATCGTTTCGGAAACCCATTCATTCAAATAGGTCACCTTCTTTTGTTCTAGGGCAGCCGCTTTGATTTTAGAGTAATCCGTCTGTAAACTTGCTTGATGTGGCTCCGTCATAGAAACCAACTTTACCAATCGGAACGCACGATCTCCCCTTTCAGTCGTATAGAGTATGGGCGAACTTACTTGTCCTACTTTCATGGTATCAATGGTAAAATATACCTCCGGGTCCAAATCTCCCGTTTCAAAAAATGAATTACCATTGTTTGCGTTGATCATCAACCCATCATTGTAATAACTTTGAGCTTTCTCAGTGGAAAACTTCCTCACTGCTTGAGAGAAGGTAAAACTATCCACTTCTACAAGCATTCTGATACTATCCAAGTGTGCTTGGGCCCTTTTCATATCCGCATCCATAACAAACGGCGTCTTTAAGATATGTCGGGTATTAATTCGGTTACCCAATCTTTCTATAAGCTGGATGATATGAAAACCGAATTCGGTTTCTATGACTTGGGAAATTTCTCCCGGTTTGAGCTTAAAGGCCGCCGCTTCGAATTCCATGACGAATCCACCCCGCTTTTGCCAACCCAAATTGCCGCCTAGTCTGGCAGAACCCGTATCATCCGAAGTTTCTTCGGCTATTTTGGCAAAATCGGCTCCGCCTTCGACAATTTGCTTACGAATTTTTTCAGCCTCCTGTCTAACACGTTCCATTTCGGATTCACTGGGTTCCGGAAAATGGACGATTTCTCCGATTTCTACTTCCGAGTTGAAATATGGCAAACTGTCCTTTGGTATTTGGTTGTAAAAACTAAGTACCTCTGATGGTGTGATGGTTGCCGAATTAATAACCTTACCTCTCATCCTCTGGGACAGAATCTGATCTTTGAGGTCTTGTCGATATTTTTCACGAACTTCCGAGATGGACATTCCATAGTATTCTTCGAATTGCTTGGTATCTCCGCCCATCATGGTCAAGATACGGTCAAAACGGGCATCTAACTGAGCCGTCACCTCCACATCGGACACTTCCAAACTATCAAGTTTGGCTTGATTGGTCAACAATTTTTGACTCAACAATTGGTCAAATATGAAACACTCGGCACCTTCCGGCAACCCCCCTTGCTGGGCTTCCATCAATGCGATGTTTTCGTCCAATTCGGATTGTAATAATATTTCGCTACCGACAATGGCTACGATTTTGTCCAATACCTCGTTCTGGGCGTTTAGAATACCGCATGAGAACATGGCTCCGACGATAAGAAAAAAGAATTTATTCATTTAATGAAAATATTTGACGTGACCCATTTTTTCCGCTTTGCGGAAAACCTGCTCCCGTTTTTGTTCAACCAATTTCATCTTTCGGTTATGTAGAATGTATTTTTTTGCCATCTCTTTGACATAAGTAAAAGGCGGATCATTGTTTTCAGAAGACGCTTCTAACAAGCGGAAATAATAATTAAAATCTCCTTCGGACATCGTAAAGTCCTTTCCTTCTTTCAAAGTTTTTACAGATAAAGCCCCTTTCGGAAACTGTACCGCTATTTCATCTACCTTATGCCAGATAGTATCTTCAACATGGTAAAGGGTTGCATGGGTCTCACAATATTGGGACAACATTTTTTTATCTACAGTCCGATTACCGTTCCACCATTTCTCCACTTTAGACTTATTCGGTGCATCTTTCGGAATCTTCATAAAGTTGCAGCGCATAATGGAGGTTTCTAATTGGAAATGGTCTTTGTGTTTTTCGTAATATTGAGTGTACTCTTCTTCAGAAATGATCGAATCCAATTCCGTTTCCACGATACTTCGTTCATAATTGTGCAATATGAGCGAAGCACGATAATCCCGAACCAATTTGTCAATATTCAAATCTTGTGGAACATTACGTTCTGCTTCCCTCAGCATCAACACCTCCCTAGCCCATCTTTCTACGAAAGCATTTACGATTAAGAGGCTGTCTTCCGGAGTAGAACCTTTTGAAATCATGCCGTCCATTTCAGATAAATAAAGTGTCTTATTATACACTTTGGCCAAAAGGACGTCATCTTCAGCGACCTCTTCTCCGGGAGGCACGCATGCCGCCACGGTCAACACCACAAGAAGGAGATATGGAAAATATTTCTTCATCAATTATTATCGCACCATACTGTTAAGAACATTCTGGTTGATTTTCACGGGGTATTCTTTCCGAAGGGATTCAACCCATTCGGATTCCAGTTGGTCTTGGTAGTCCGCGATCACATAACCACGAGCCTCCTTCAAAGATTTTTGTTTACCCGGCAATACCTTTTCAACCTTACTGAATGATGTAGAATTATCATCATTGATCACATTTGCTGTCATGCTTCCTTTTTTCCACTTTAGCGCTTCCAGGGCATCATTTCTGGTTTTACCCTTTTCAAATGTCTTTGTGTCCGCACTAATAAAGCTTCCGTTTTTATCCAATTTACTAATCACATAATCGGAAGGTTTCTTTTTAGCGCATTTACGGGCCTTGTCTATAATCTTCGAACTTGCGGATTTAATGGTATATGTTGTTATATCCGCCCTTTGGCCAAACATATAATTGCCCCTATTTTTATTGTAGAAGTTTTGCAATCCGACCGTATCTTTTGAAGCTTTATCCCAAACAATATCTTTGGTCGCTTCAAACAACATGATGCCCTCCTCATACTCACGCATTAATGAGCGGAAATCAGGGTATTTGTCAGAAAGTTGTTTTTTCTCTAAATCCAATGCCTTCTCTCCGGCAAATTTTTCCAACAAATTTCTCACGGCCGGTTCGACTCTTTCCGCAACGGAATTTCCTTTACGTGATCTTGCCTTGGTTCTTTCGCGGGCTTGACGCAACAAATAATCGGTAAATCCACCTAAAGGATACTCAAATCCGCCATCGAAAGTAAACAAGGTTTCGTCTGATTTTTTGGGAGCCCTCCATTTGTATGTCGTAAACGAATCATCCAAACTGTTCAAGAATTTTTTCAATACATCCTCATTGATGGTGAATTTGTTTTCCATCATGATTTTGCGAATCATGGAAGTACGTGCTTCTTGATAGCGGCTATCTTGCTCCACCTTCACTTGGATTCTATTTTTTTCTACTTGGTAAGTCCCGATTTCCGGTTTGCTGACACGGCGGATAATGTGCCATCCGATACTGGTTTGGATAGGAGCTGAATAATCTCCATTTTTCGCCAATCCGAATGCGGCATCCTCAAAAGAAGCTTCGTTGACACCGATTCCGAAAAATCCGATATAACCGCCTTTACCCTTTGTCTTTTTATCTTGAGAATATTTTTTCACGGTGGCTTCGAAACCAGCTCCCGCTTTAAGTTCTGCATATGCTTTGTCAATTACTTGCTTGGAAGTATCAACTTGCCCCTTGGCCGCTTTTCTAACCAATATGTGAGCTACTTCAACAGTTCCTCTTGCTCTTCGTTCTTCATTGACTTTTACGATATGGTATCCCAAGTTAGAGCGGGCAACATCAGAATATTTACCTACGGATGTGTTGTATGCCGCTGATTCCAAACCATAAAAACCATTTGGAAGAATCGCAGTGATCCAACCCAATGTTCCTCCTCTGGCTTTGGTATATTGGTCTTCTGAAAACTTTTGAGCGATACGTTCAAAAGATTCGCCTCCATCTAATTTTTTCTTGATATCAGAAATGGCACGATATGCTTTCAATGTATCAGCCGGTGTCTGCACACCTTTTATTTTTACCAATATGTGGCTGATATTGCGATCCTTTAGTGTACGGTTGTATGCCTCTTTGACCAACTTGTCTTTCACTTCCTTGTCAATCAAATAAGAATCCGCTAGTTGCCGACGATATCCATTCAGTTCGGATTGTAAGGATTTAATCGTATCATATTGCAATTCCCTTGCTTTCTGGACTTTCAATTTAAACTTGACATACAAGTCCAAATATTCCTCTAGCGATTCTTTGGAAAAATCCGCTTTCTCCCCATTGGTTTTTGAGTAGATGTATTGGAACTCGGAAACATTGACCGGTGTGTCTCCGACTGTAAATAATACAGGATCGCTTTGTCCCCAAGCAACAAGGGAAACAAACAACAATAAAAGGGTTGATATTCTGTGAATCATAACAATGGAAATTATCAAAGAATCTATTTTGGATAAATACACCCAATAGGCTTCTTCGAACTGAATAGATATAAATCAATTAAAATTCGGGCAAAATTAATAACTCCGGCGGTAAAAACAGCCGCGAATACAAGATGTTACCAATTCAGTAACAAAAGAAATGAGAAAAAAGGGCCGTTCAATGGCATTAAATGAGCGATTACAACTCATCCAAGGCGTATAAAACCGGCTTGCTTGGACTTACGTCCAATTCAAATGAAGCGATTTGTATATTAATTAAATAAGTACCATCCGCCACATGGTTGGGTACATAAATTAGTTCAGATATCGTCCGATGTGTTATTGGGTTTTGGGGATAATTCCAAAAAGTTTTATGCGATGCGAGTTTTCCACCGTCTTCTTCACGATCTACAGACGGAAGATCGACAAGCAAGTGATCGACTCCTTGGTCTACTATAAAGGTGATGGCATCAGCATCAAAATATGCCGGATTCGCTCCCGAATAATTGGTTTTCTTTTTTAAATCGTCGTTGGGCAATGTCCGGATGACCAAGGCTTCCACATCCTTTTTTTCCCAACAATTCTCTAACTCCCTACGAGTAACGACTCGGTCTCCATTGTCCATCCTTGTCGGAAATACGCTGATTACTTCCGCCAAAAACCAAAAGCGTTTCAAGCATTGATTGATGGTATATACCTCCTTGGAAATATGTCCCACACATTCAGTGTGTGTCCCGTTGCCATGTGGATTGATTTTCACATTCAAAAAGTTGAGTAATCCTCCTTGTCGAGTAGATCCGACAAAATCACCCGCAACTACAGGAGATGTGGACATGGCCGGAGCATGGAAGCAATTCACGGTTTCCAACCCTTCTTCCAAGGGAATAGAAATATCCAAAGGCCTAGCCAAGTCGGATGTATATATTTTATTTCCAATTTTGGTTTGAATGATCATAAATATCAAGTTTCAACACAAATGAAAAAATTGATTCGAGGGTATCTCGGCTTCAATAAGTCTACGTTTGATTTCACTTAAATCATCAGGAGCGGATACGGCTATTAATAATTGAATATTACCCCAATCAAAAAGTTCTTGGTCAGAAAGCAATTCTACTCCATAAATGTCCTTTCCGATTTTATTCGGATTATTGGTCACCCATTGAAAATCATATCGCATCCTTTGTATGATTTTTGCATAATGCTTCCCCTTGTTCCCGGCGCCCCACAACACTAATTTTTTAGTACCGTCAAAATCGATTTTAAAAAAGTACTCCATCTTCAATAATGCAAATCGATTGTCCGCATATTCCGCCATAGAGCGGGAAGACCGTGTCGGATAATCTCGCCATCTCAACAGCGCCTGAGACACCGGTGCAATTCGAAATCCTTGCCGATAAAATCGGAAACATAAATCATAATCTTCCGGATAAACATTACGAGCGAATCCCCCACACAAATCAAAATCGACTTTATGAATCATCCAGCAAGGAGAAGGAATAACACATTCCTTGTAAATATCATCAAAATTATTTCCCGTAAGGGTAAGTCCATTCAACCATTCCGCATAGCGGATATAACCATTTCCCAGAACCCCGGATGAAAAATACTCCACCAGTCCCAGGGCGACATGTCCGGTTCCGGCTTCCGCCAATGCTGTCCGCATCAATGACAAACGCCCCGGCAACATGATATCATCCGCATCCATCCGAGTAATCAATTCTCCATTTGATTCCGCATAAGCTTTTTGCAATGCGGGAATCGTCCCCACTTCTCGGTTTTGGTAGAATCGAATACGGTTGTCCTTATCCGCATATTTTTGTAACCATTGAACAGTTCCGTCTATCGAACCATTTTCAACTATAATTACTTCAAAGTTATCATCATCTTGTTCTAGGATGGAATCCAAACATTCTCCTAGGTATTTTGCTCCATCCCTTACGGGAATTAATATGCTGATTAATGATTTCAAAAACTTGATTTGTCCTTAAAAGTAAACACTCATTCAGTAAGGTCAGTAGTAATATTCATCGAAGTTGTTCAAGAATGGCTATATGAGTGCCAAATCTGAAAATTTGGTACAAATAATGCGGTATGATTTCGCGGACATACATATCATTCATTTTTTTAATGGGTCGAAGTCCTACATTTGCATTTCTAACGCATTCGAAACCATTATCACGAAACAATAATATTTTAATCTCCATAACATGAAAGTCCTAAAATTCGGTGGTTCGTCAGTAGCCAAGCCAGAGCGAATATTACAAATCATTGATATTCTTAAAAACTATTATGCCAAAGGTGAACAGTTCGCCGTAGTTTTTTCGGCGTTCGGCGGAGTGACGGATTTCCTGATTGAAATGTGTGATACCGCTAAAACATCTGACGGTGATTTCCGAAAACCGCTGGAAGCTTTCCGACAACGACATCAAAACGCAGTGGAGAAGCTTATCGCAGAAGAAGACCGTCCGAAAATATTGGAGGACCTCAAAGAAAACCACGAGCACTTGGAAAACCTCTTGATGGGCATCCGCCTCCTAGGAGAAGTATCTTCTAGGACGTTGGATCACGTCCTCTCTTTCGGAGAACGCAATTCGGCTTATATTATCTCTCATGTAATGAAGCGTCACGGCATCAGCTCATCTTATCTAGATGCTAGGAAAGTGGTAAAAACGGATAGTTCGTTCAACAAGGCAAAAGTGGATTTTGACAGTACCAATTCGACTATACAACAATATTTCAGGGAACATCCGGAAGTCCAGGTCATTACCGGTTTCATCGGTTCGGACGCACAAGGTTCCACTACAACTTTAGGTCGAGGCGGATCGGATTATACCTGCTCTATCTTCGCCGCCGCCCTAGAAGCGGAAGCCATCGAAATTTGGACGGATGTCAGCGGAGTCATGACGGCCGATCCTAGGAAAGTACCTTCGGCTTTTTCCATTCCTTCCATGACATATGCGGAAGCGATGGAGATGTCGCATTTCGGAGCCAAGGTGATTTATCCGCCGACATTGCAACCGGCCTTGAAAAAACAAATACCGTTATATATCAAAAATACTTTTGAGCCCGACCATACCGGTACTCTGGTTTCCGAAAAATCCGATGATGGAAAACGCCCGATCAAAGGAGTAACATCCATCAGCGACATTTCATTATTGACTCTGGAGGGAAGTGGCTTATTCGGCGTACCCGGAATCGCCGCTCGATTATTTTCGGCTTTGGGGCAAGCGAATGTCAATATCATATTGATTACGCAAGGATCTTCTGAGTATTCGATTTCGTTCGCTATCAAACCGGAGCAAAAACCGGCTGCCCAAGCGGCGATTGCGGGTGCATTCGAGTATGAATTGAAAGCTGGAATAGTCGATCCCGTAAATATAGAAGATGGGCTTTCAGTCATCGCCGTCATTGGAGAAAATATGAGGTATAGTCCGGGCGTCGCAGGACGTTTGTTCAGTGCGTTGGGAAAAAACGGGGTAAATATTGTCGCTATCGCTCAGGGTTCTTCGGAATTGAATATATCGAGTGTCGTCAAAAAATCCGATGAGAAAAAAGCACTCAACGCGATGCATGAAGCCTTTTTCCTATCGGACACCAAAGCGCTTCACTTGTATATTATCGGGGTTGGCTTGATTGGAAGTACGTTGTTAGAACAAATTCAAAAACAGCAAGATTTCCTAAGCAAAGAGCAAGGACTTGAAATTAAAATCGCCGGACTGGCCAACAGCAGAAAAATGCTTTTCAGTGAAGACGGAATCGATTTGGCGAACTGGAAGGAAGCCTTGGACGACCAAGGGGAAACCATGCAGACCGGAGCATTTATAGAACGAATGAAAAGTCTCAATTTGCGAAACGCCATTTTCATAGACAATACGGCTAGTGACCAAGTTTCTGCCCATTACGAATCTATCTTGGAAGCGAGTATTTCCATTTCGACCCCGAATAAGATTGCGGCTTCATCAGGCTATTTACAGTACCAAAGGCTCAAGTCCCTAGCTCGTCGACGCAATGTTTTGTATATGTATGAAACCAATGTCGGAGCCGGTTTGCCCGTAATTTCAACATTAAACGACCTAATGATCAGTGGAGATCGAATTCGAAAAATCGAAGGGGTTTTATCCGGATCGATGTCTTTTATATTTAATAATTATTCAGCAGGAAAATCTTTCGCGGCCCTTGTGCGTGAAGCCAAGGAGGCCGGATATACAGAACCCGACCCAAGAACGGATTTGAGCGGTGCGGATGTCCGGCGCAAGATTCTCATCCTAGCTAGGGAAGCCGGGTATGCGATTGAGTCGGCAGATGTCAAAATTAGCCCTATCCTACCTGAAGCTTGTATGGCGGCTCCTACGGTAGATGCCTTTTTTGAAGAGCTCGACAAGGCAGATGATTACTTCGGCAAATTGCGGGATGAGGCGGAGAAAGATGGTAAAAAATTACGTGTCATCGCTTCATTGGAAAATGGAGAGGCTAGTATTTCCTTGAAAGCGGTAGGTGCAGAACATCCCTTTTATTCATTAGATGGAAGCGACAATATGATCGTATTCACTACGGATAGATATCATACACGGCCATTGGTAGTGCGAGGCCCGGGAGCCGGGGCAGAAGTAACAGCCGCCGGTGTTTTCGCGGAGATTATCACTATTGGAAACCGCTTATTTGCGGAAGGGTAGGACTCATTTAAGTACTCGGTCAAAAGTAATGTATAGGTGCAGGCGAGTGGATTTTTGTGGTAGGCAAGGCGTGAAAACCGCGCATAGCCTGGCTACGCAAGGATTTTCACAACGCAGCCTACTGCGAAAATCCGCCGCATGAACTATATGATTACTTTTGGACGGGTACTTATTTCTTTAAAAAAACAAACGGTCGGGAAGCAAGGCTTCCCGACCGTTATTATTTCCCGTAAGGGAATAAAAATCAGCGGCCCAAATGCACCAAAAGTACAGAAATATCAGCCGGAGACACTCCACTGATACGGCTGGCTTGACCAATGGTCATAGGCTTCACTTGAGCTAGCTTTTGACGAGCTTCGTTAGAAAGTGCCGTCAACGAACCGTAATCAAAGTCCTCATGCAGATGGACATTTTCCAAGCGACTCATCTTATCCACCATTTCTTGTTCCTTTCGGATATAACCGGCGTACTTCATGCCAATTTCAGCGGATGTCACCGCATCAGGACGGAAGGTGTCCATCTTTTCTTTGACATGTGGGAGTACGGAAGAAATGGCTTCGATACCGATACCCGGACGCAATAGAATACGGTCGAGCTTCATCTTCTGTGGTATCGGAGCGGAACCGATACTTTCCAAAAATCCATTGATTTCGTCCGGTGCAACACTCGTTTGCTTAAAAAATGATTCGATATCGGAAATTGATCGATTCTTTTCGTCCACACGTTCCATACGATCTGCTACGCTAGTCATCCCTAACTGATTCACCAAGGGTGTCAGGCGCAAGTCCGCATTGTCTTGACGAAGCAAAATACGGTATTCGGCACGGGAGGTGAACATGCGATATGGTTCCTTGGTTCCTTTGTTCACCAAGTCATCGACAAGTACCCCGATGTATGCTTCTGAACGCTTAAGGATAAACGGCGCTTCGTCACTGATTAAGCGATGGGCGTTGATGCCCGCTACTAGACCTTGGCTAGCCGCTTCTTCATACCCGGTCGTACCATTGATTTGACCGGCGAAGAAAAGCCCCTTCACCAAGCGGGTTTCCAAGCTCAATTTCAATTGAGTCGGTGGAAAGAAATCGTACTCGATGGCGTATCCCGGTCGAAACATTTTGGCGTTTTCGAATCCGCGTATCTTTCGCATCGCCTTGTATTGCACATCTTCCGGCAAGGAAGAAGAAAAGCCGTTGACATAAATTTCAACAGTGTTCCATCCTTCCGGCTCTACAAACAACTGGTGTCGGTCCTTGTCTGCAAACCGATCGATTTTGTCTTCGATTGACGGGCAATAACGAGGGCCAAGACCACGAATACGACCATTGAACATCGGGCTACGATCGAACCCGGTGCGAAGTATGTCGTGTACG